>NZ_JBFBND010000018.1:0-47131 GCF_040702905.1 Kineococcus sp. NPDC059986
TCACCCCGTGGGGGACGGGCTGGACGAAGTGGGAGTACAGGTCGACGAAACCGGCGACGGAGTCGTCGACGAACTCCGACGGGTCACCGAAGATCGTGGTCACGGGGTCCTCCTGCTGGTGCGCGGCGGTGAGCGCGCACAGGATGACCCATCTGCTCAGCCGACCACCACCATGCGCTCAAGTGAGCACCTCGGTTGTCGCCGTCGCGGGGCCGTCCACATACTCGGCTCAGGCAGGGCACCGGTGGAGAAGCACCCGGCCCCGTCGAACGAGAGGAAACCGACATGGTCGTCGAACCAGTTCTCCAGTGCCGGGAACTGCGCAAGTCCTTCGGTGGGGTGCCCGTCCTCAAGGGTGTCTCCCTGGGACTCGAACTGGGCACGGTGACGGCTCTCGCGGGCGAGAACGGCGCCGGCAAGTCCACCATGATGAAGATCGCCGCCGGTCAGTACCGGGCGGACGAGGGCAGCGTCCTCGTGCGCGGGGAGGAACTCGCCGCGGGCAGCATCCGCGACTCCCACCGCCTGGGGGTGGCGATCGTCCCGCAGGAACTCGCCTCCATCGCCCACATGACTGTCTACGAGAACCTCTTCGTGGGCCGGGAGCTGAAGACCAGGCTCGGGACGCTGGACCGGCGCCGGATGGCGTCCGAGGCGTCGAGGATGCTCGAGGTCTTCGGGGTCGCCATCGACCCCGGCGCCCGCATGGGCACTCTGCCCGTCGGGTTGCAGCAGATCGTCGAGATCGTCAAGAACTCCTCACGCGGCGCGAAGGTCGTGCTCCTGGACGAACCCAGCTCGGCGATCTCCGAACGTGAGGTCGAGGGGCTCTACCGGGTGGTGCGGCAGCTGCGTGACCAGGGTGTCGCCATCATGTTCACGACCCACAAGATGGCCGAGATCCGCGACCTGGCCGACCGCGTCGTCGTCCTGCGCGACGGCGGGCTCGTGCTGGACGAGGCCATGTCCGACGTCTCCGACGACGACATCGTCACGGCGATGATCGGCCGGGAACTGGAGGACCTGTTCCCGCCGGTCCGCACGGTCCCCGCCGAGGCCGACGTCGTGCTGCAGGTGCAGGACCTCGCCGTCGTGGGCCAGTCCGGCACGGTGGACCTGCAGGTCCGGCGCGGGGAGATCCTCGGCCTGGCCGGGCTCGTCGGGGCCGGTCGCACGGAACTGCTCGAGGGGATCTTCGGCGTGCGGGCCACGACCGCCGGCCGGATCACCGTCGCCGGCCGCGAGGTCAAGCGCAAGAACCCCGCCGCGGCCATCACCGCGGGGATGGCCCTGGTGCCGGAGGACCGCAAGCACGCCGGGGCCGTCATGGGCCTGTCGGTCCTGGACAACGGGACCCTGCCGCGGCTGGCGAAGTTCTCGGTCGCCGGCTGGCTCAAGGGCGCCTCCCGCCGCAGCGCCGTCGGGGAGGCCATGGACTCCGTCCGGCTGCGCAGCCGGGGCCTGAACCAGGACGTCGGCACCCTCTCGGGCGGGAACCAGCAGAAGGTCGTGCTGGCCCGCTGGCTCACCGAGCACGTCGACGTCCTCCTGCTGGACGAACCGACCCGCGGGGTCGACGTCGGGGCCCGGTCGGAGATCTACCGCATCATCGCCGACCTCGCCGCGGCCGGGATGGCCGTCGTCATGGCCTCCTCCGACATGACCGAGGTCCTCGGGCTGTCGCACCGCGCCCTCGTCCTGCGCGAGGGCGCCGTCGTCGCCGAACTCGACCGCGCCCGGCTGGACGCCCCGGACGTGCAGGACAGCATCTTCCGGCTCAGCTCCGGCCTCAGCTCCCGCTCCGACGCCCGCACCGACACGAAGGACCTGTGATGTCCACGACCATGCCCGAGAACTCCGCGGTTCCCGCGCCGCGGCAGCGGTTCTCCCGCGAGTGGATCGTCGCCCAGCTCATCCGCCGGGCCATGCTCATCGTGATGCTCCTGGTCATCGCCTTCTTCTCCTACCGGTCGCTGCGGTTCTCCTCCCCGGAGAACCTGCAGAACATCCTCATCGCGGCCGCGCCGTTCGCCCTCATCGCCCTCGGGCAGACCCTCGTCATCCTCACCGGCGGCATCGACCTGTCGGTCGGCTCCGTCATCGCCGTGGCGGCCATGACGTCGGCGGCCGTGGCGAAGGCGAACCCCGGTCAGGTCTGGCTCACGGTGCTGTCGGCGATGGTCGTCGGCCTGCTGGCCGGGACGGTGAACGGGCTCCTCGTCTCCCGGGTGGACGTGCCACCGTTCATCGCGACGCTCGGCATGCTGACCGCCGGGTCCGGCATCGCGTACGTCATCGGCGGCGGTGCGCCCATCAACGGTCTGCCCGCCGAGTTCGGCTCGATCGCCAACACCAAGGTCTTCGGGCTGCAGGTCCCCGTCATCGTCATGATCCTCGGCATCGTCGTGCTCGGGATCGTCATGCGCCGCACGTCCTACGGGATGCGGGTCTACGCCGTCGGCGGGAACCGCGTCGCCGCCGAGATCGCCGGCGTCAACGCCCGCCGCACGTTGTTCAGCGTGTACGCCCTCTCGGGTCTGCTCGCGGGGTTGTCCGGCGTCATGCTGGCCTCCCGCGTCATCTCCGGCCCCCCGAACCTGGGGCAGGGCTACGAACTGGACGCCATCGCCGCCGTCGTCATCGGTGGGGCCTCCCTCATGGGTGGGCGCGGCACGGTCTGGGGCACCGCCCTGGGCCTGCTGCTCATCCAGACCCTCAACAACGGCCTCGACCTGCTGCTGGTCCCGGCCTACTGGCAGGACGTCATCAAGGGCGTCCTCATCGTGGCCGCCGTCGCCGTCGACGTCTGGTCCGTCAAACGCCGCGCCTGACCGCGCGGCACCCCGAACCCACCCCCGCGCCACCCGCTTCGAAGGAGAATCCCCGTGTCGCACGGAACCCGTCCCACCGGCCCCACCCCGAACGCCCAGCACGTCTCGCGCCGCACCCTGTTCGCCGGGTCCTTCGGGCTGGGTGCGCTGTCCCTCGCCCTGGCCGCCTGCGGTGCGGGTGACCCGAACGCCCAGAAGGAGGGCTCGGGCAGCGACGCCTCCGGCGGGTCCAAGCAGATCCGCGTCGGCGTCAGCGTGTACGACATGAGCTCGTTCATCACCGCCGGCAAGGAGGGCATGGACGCCTACGCCAAGGCCAAGGGCATCCAGCTGCTCTGGAACTCGGCGAACCTCGACGTCAACACGCAGGCCTCGCAGGTCGACCAGTACGTCAACGCGGGCGTCGACGCCATCATCGTCGTCCCCGTGCAGGCCGACTCCCTGCAGCCGCAGGTCGCCTCGGCGAAGTCCGCGGGCATCCCGATCATCGCCGTGAACGCCGCCCTGAACTCCACGGACATCGCCGGGAACGTGCAGCCCGACGACGTCGCGGCGGGTGCGGCCGAGATGCAGATGATGGCCGACCAGCTCGGCGGCAACGGCGGGATCGTCGTGCTCCAGGGCCCGCTCGGGCAGTCCGGGGAGCTGGACCGCACCAAGGGCATCAAGCAGGTCCTCGCGAACTACCCCGGCATCAAGATCCTCGCGATGGACACCGCGAACTGGAAGCGCGACGAGGCCGTCAACAAGGTCAAGAACTGGATCTCGGCGTTCGGGCCGCAGATCAAGGGTGTCGTCGCCGAGAACGACGACATGGGTCTGGGTGCCCTGCAGGCGCTCAAGGAGTCCGGGGTCACCGTGCCCATCGTCGGGATCGACGGCATCGAGGACGGGCTGAACGCCGTCAAGAGCGGTGAGTTCATCGGCACGATGCTGCAGAACGGGACGGTCGAGCTGTCCGCGGGTCTCGCTGTGGCGGCCGCCATCGCGTCCAAGACCGAGGTGAACACCAAGCCGGTCTACAAGATGCCGAAGATCACCAAGGACAACGTCGACGTCGCCATCCAGCACGTCGTCACCGACCGCGCGGCCTTCCTCAAGGCGCTGCCGGACCTGACGGAGAAGAACCTGAAGTCCGGCGACATCGCGTTCGAGGGCATCCCGGGACAGGAAGGTGCCTGACGTGACGGCGGATCCCGCGGTGGGCGCACCCGGCAGCGACCTCAGCTTCTCCCTGGCGGGTCGCACCGCGCTCGTCACCGGCGGAGCGTCCGGCATCGGAGCGGCCATCGCGACGGCGTTCGTCGACCGGGGCGCCACGGTCGCGGTCGTCGACCGGAACCTGCCGGCGGCCCGGGAGCGGGCCGAGCAGCTGGGGGAGAGGGCGTTCGCGGTCGAGTGCGACGTCACCGACCCCGCCTCGACGAAGGCCGCGACCGACGCGGTCGTCGCCCGCACCGGCCGACTCGACGTGCTCGTGAACTGCGCCGGACTGGCCCTGCTCGGGACGGCGGAGTCGCTGCCGTTCCAGACGTGGCAGACGACGCTGTCGGTGAACCTCACGGGCACGTTCCTCATGTGCCAGGCCGCGGGGGAGCACATGCTCGCGGCCGGGTACGGGCGGATCCTCAACCTCGCCTCGCAGGCCGCGAGCGTCGCGCTGCCCGAGCACGTCGCCTACTGCGCCTCCAAGGCCGGTGTCCTGGGGCTGACCCGGGTGCTCGCCCTGGAGTGGGGCGGGCGCGGGGTCACCGCGAACGCGATCTCCCCGACCGTGGTGCTCACCGACCTCGGCCGCGCCGTCTGGGCGGGGGAGAAGGGCGAACGCGCCAAGGAGGCCATCCCCACCCACCGGTTCGCCGTCCCGGAGGAGGTCGCCGGTCTGGCCGTGTACCTGGCCTCGCCGGCGGCTGCCATGGTGAACGGTGCGGACTACCGCATCGACGGTGGGTTCACCATCGTCTGACGAGGGCAGAGGAAGGACCGGGAGACCCCGTGAAGCTGACCATCGAGGAACAGGTGCAGTCCGCCGTGGCTGCCCGCAGGTTCTACCTCGAGGGCGCCAGCAAGTCCGACATCGCCGAGGTCCTCGGGGTGTCCCGGTTCCGCGTCGCGCGGCTGCTCGACGCGGCGCTCGAGCACGGCATCGTCCAGATCTCCGTGCAGGTGCCGTTCCAGATCGAACCGGAGGAGTCCGAGGAGTTGCGGCGGCGGTACGACCTGCGCCGCGCCATCGTCGTGCAGACCTCCCCGGACCCCGCGGACCTGCGCGACGGGCTGGGAACGGTCGCGGCCGGCGTCCTCGGTGACCTGCTCACCGAGGACGACCGGCTCGGGATCGCCTGGGGCCGGACGCTGCGGTCGGTCGTCGCGCACCTGGAGGACCGACCGCTGCCGAGGGTGACCGTCACCCAGCTCACGGGGGCGGCGGGGTCGGCCAACGACAACTGCATCGACCTCGTCCGACGCGTCGCCGCCGTCTCCGGCGGGGCGTCGCACCCGATCTTCGCGCCGCTGCTCCTGCCGGACGCCGCGACGCTGGCCGGTGTCCGTCGGCAGACGGCCGTCGCGCGGACCCTGCAGCAGCACGCGCGGCTCACCGTCGCGCTGCTCGCCGTCGGCGCCTGGCCCGACGACTCCCAGCTCATGGAACTCATGCCCGCCGGACTGCGGCGACGGCTGCTGGCCGAGGGCGTCTGCGCGGAGATCGCGGGGAACCTGCTGCGCGAGGACGGGCGGGAACTGTCGAGCCTCAGCGACCAGCTGCTGACGGTCGGCCTCGCCGACCTGCGGCGCATCCCCGAGGTCGTCGTCGTGGCCGGGGGCCTGCAGAAGGCGCGGGCCGTGCGGGCCGTCCTCGCCTCCGGCGTGACGTCCACGCTCATCACCGACGCGCGCTGCGCGCGGGCCCTCCTGGCGGACTGACCCGCCTCCCGCCGCCGGGGTTCAGGACCGGTGGCCGGGACCGGTCGCGGCGACGTCCTCCCAGCGGGGCAGGTGGATGCGGGGCTGCAGCCCCTGCCGGGCCCGGCAGACGGCCCAGCGCGCGGCGTCGAGCGCCCGGCGCTGCGCGCGCTCGTCCTCCGTCGGGGTCTGCGCGAGCGTGCGGGCGACGAGGTGCTCGGTGACCTGCTGCTCGGTCGCGTCCCGCAGCACGAGGGTGCGTTCGCCCGTCGACCAGACGGCGAGGTCCCCGCCGGGCTGCACCAGGACCACGAGGTGGTCCTGGGTCCAGGTGTCCGTGGCGCGGCTCACCGCTGCACCTCCGGGAGCCGTCCCGTCGTCCTGCCGTCCATCCGGTCGTCCATGCGGAAATGGTCGCCAGGGCCCCCGGGTCGCCGCTCCCTCCTTCCGGAGGGGTCGTCCCCGTCGGGTGGCCGGGTCAGACGCCGTGCGCGGGGTCGCGCGCCACGGGGGGCGCCAGGGGCGAGGCGGACTGCAGCGCCTGGGCGGCGGGCAGCGGGAAGGCCGCGTCGAGGTGGAAGCCGCCATCGGCCGTCGGACCGACCGCGAGGGTCCCGCGGGCGGCGGCGACCCGTTCCTCGACGCCGAGCAGACCGTGACCCGTGCCCGGGACCGCGCCGGGCCGCGACGTTCCGGGACGGGGTGGTGCGTTCACGACCGAGACGGTGAGCCGGCGCGAGGCCAGGCCGACCCGCAGGTGGACCGCCGCGCCCGGAGCGTGCCGCCGGGCGTTCGTCAGCCCCTCCTGCGCGACGCGGAACGCCGTGCGCTGCAGCCCCTCCGGCACCGCGGTCAGTTCGTCCTGGGCGAGCAGCGCGGGGTCCACCTCGAACGTCCCGGCGACACCCGAGGTGGCCCACAGCGCCGGCAGGTCGGCCAGGCGGCCCGGTGCGTGCAGGGGCTGCCGGCCGTCGGAGCGCAGCGCCGTCAGCATCTGCCGCAGCTCGTCGGTCGTGCGGACGGCCAGCGCCCGGATCTGCTCGGCGGCCGACCGGACGGCCGGGGGGTGGTCGCCGACGCGCAGCGCCCCGGCCGCGATCGCGATGAGGGAGACCTGGTGGGAGACGACGTCGTGCATCTCGCGCGCCAGCCGGGTCCGCTCCTGCGCGCGGGCCGCGGCGTCGACGAGTTCGTGCTCGCGCGAGCGGGCCCGGACCAGCTCCGCGAGCCGGTCGCGCAGGTCCCCGCGGGCCGCGCGGTAGGCCCCCAGCGCGGCCGCCCCGGCCAGCAGCGCGGTGACCTGCAGCAGCACCGCCACGTCGGCCCGCCACAACCCCGGACGGGGGTCCAGGACGGCGGCCGCGTCGATCCCGACACCCACGACGACGGCCCCCACGACCACCGGACCGCGGCGTTCGCGGTGCGCCAGCGTGAAGGCCAGGACCGCCGGGGCCAGCGTGCTCTGCGCCCACCCGAGGGCGGGCACGCCCAGCAGGAAGGCCAGCAACGGGATCCGCCGGCGCAACAGGACGGCGACCAGCGCCAGGACGGACAGGACGAACGGCCGGTTCCAGCCGGCGTTCTGGTTCGTGAACCCCTCGAACCAGCAGACGACGACGAGGCCGAGGTCGCCGAGGACGGGCAGCACCCGCTCCCACCGGCCCCGGTCGGACGGCGGGGCGGAGGTCGTGCTCACGCCCCGTCCACGAGTCCGGCGCGGACGGCGAGGACGGCGGCCTGCACGCGGTTGCTGACGCCCAGCTTGGTGAGGACCGCGCCGACGTGCTCCTTGACGGTCGGCAGCGAGACGAACAGCCGCTCGGCGATCTCGGCGTTCTGCGCGCCCTCGGTGAGCAGCACGAGGACCTCGTGCTCGCGGGGGGTCAGCCGGTGCAGGGCCTGCCGCGCCGACGCCGACCCGCGCGAACGCAGGAAGCCCTCCACGACCGTGGCGGTGACCCCGGCCGACAGCACGGCCGCGCCGCGCGCGAGGGCGCGGACGTGCTGGACGAGCTGGTCGGGGTCGGTGTCCTTCAGCAGGTAGCCGTCGGCGCCCGCGGACAGGGCGGCCGCGACCTTCTCGTCGGCGTGGAACGTCGTGAGCATCGCGACGGCCGGGCGGCGGGGGAGCTGACCCAGACCCGCGAGGATCGTCAGCCCGTCGACGTCGGGCATCCGGATGTCCAGCAGCAGCACGTCGACGCGGAAGCGGCGCAACGCGTCCAGCGCCCCGCCCCCCTCGACCGCGGCCACCACGTGCAGGTCGGGGGCCGAGGAGAGGATGGCCGTCAGGCCGGAGCGGACGAGGGGTTCGTCGTCGACGACGAGGACGCGCACGCCGTCCGCGGGGTCGGGCGACGCGCCGGACCGGCGGTCGGTGGTCTCCTCCACCCGTCCAGCATCGCAGGTGGGTGCCGTCCCGCGGCCCCTCCGGAGGCAGGGGTGCCCGCCTCCGGACAGGGCTCTCCTCAGGACCCGGGACGAGGTGCCGATGGGTCCAGGGTCGGCGCACGGCGCCGCAGCGTCGAACCCGAGAGAGGAGCACCTGCTCTTGCACGTCTCCTCCACCACCACCACCACTACCGCCGATCCGGGGCTGGCGTCCGCGGCCCGCGACCACGGTGCGCTGGCGGTCGCCCAGACGGCGAGCGCGTCCGGCACGGCGCTCGCCCGCGAGGCCCGCGCCCGGCAGTCGCGCATCCTGGCGTCCCTCACCGTGAGCGACCGGTCCTTCCTCGGCGTCGTGCTGGGCCCGGGCAGTGAGCTGGACGACCTCGCGTCGCCGTCCGAGGTCGGCGCCTCGCTGCTCGCCGCCCACGTCGCCGCCGACCGCGACAACGGGGTGCTGCCCCAGGGCTGCCCCATCGACATCGCCTACGTGCGGTTGCTCGCGGGGTTCACCGTGGAGGACGAGCACGGGACGGTGCAGCCGCTGCTGAGCCCGCGGCAGTACGACCGCGCCCGGCGCTACGTCGAGGAGAACGGCGGCCGGGCCACCATCGACTTCCGCACCTGAATCGACTTCCGCACCTGAGCGGAGGAGTCACCGGACGGGGCCGCCGGCCTCGACGTCGGACCGGCCCGGTCGCGCAGTGCCCCCAGCAGGATTCGAACCTGCGACACACGGTTTAGGAAACCGATGCTCTATCCCCTGAGCTATGGGGGCCCGGCGAGCAGCCTACCGGCCCGGCCCCCACCCCCCGCCCCGGTGGCCCCGCAGCGTTCGACATCGGCGAACTACGACGCTGTGTCGTCGCGATCTCGCTGCGCTGCAGGCGAACGGGGGTGGGGTGTGGTCGGCGTCGGGCCGTTCGGGTGCCTACACTCAAGCCGTACAGAACACCGACCGATGGCCTTCTCGGGTGTCGGACCACGTCGACGGGGACGCCGCCACCCACCCGTCGCCGTCATTCGAGGAGCAGACACGCATGTCCGTCACCACCGCTCGCCCGGTCGACAACGCCCGCGTCCCGGCTCCCCGCCGCGCGCCGCGCGAGCAGGCCGCCGTCGCCGCCCTGCACGCCGCGCTCGTCGAGTCCGGCTGCATCCTCGTGTCCACCGAGGTCTCCGAGGGCGGCTGCACCGTCTCCTTCTACGACGTCCGCTCGCTGGGCCGCGCGGTCGACATCATCGTCTCGGCGGCCCTGCGCGCCGGTGACTCCGGCCTGGCCGGCCGGGCCCGCCAGCAGGGCGGCGACGCCTGGAAGGTCACCGCCCAGCCGCAGACCTGGTCCGGCGCCGAGGGCGACCCGGACGCGTGCGACAACCGCTCGTCCACGAGCTGGCGCCTGGAGATCCCCGCCGCCGACGTCGTCCCGACCGCCGCCGCGCTGCTCGCCTGACCCCACGGTCGGGCTGAGCCTCAGACCTCGACCTCCGCGAGCACGGCCGGCACCTGCGCCGGCAGCTCGCGCGCCAGGAACCCCAGCCGCCCCACCGCGCTCGCGAGGCGGTCACCCGCCCTGCCGTGCAGGTGGACGCCCCACACCACCGCCTGCGTCGGGTCCGCGCCTCGGGCGCACAGGCCCGTGACGATCCCGGCCAGGACGTCGCCGGACCCCGAGACGCCGAGTCCGGCCCCGCCCGAGGCGTCCCGCCAGCAGCGGCCGTCCGGGGCCGCGACCCACGACTCCCCGCCCCCGGCGGCGACCGTGCACCGGCTGCGGCGGGCCAGTTCCCGCGCCGCGGCCCCGACGTCGCCCTCGACCTCGGCGGGGTCGGCGTCCAGGACGATGGCCAGCTCGGCCAGGTTCGGCGTCAGCACGGCCCGGCCGTCCAGGTGGTGCAGGAACGTCACGTCCGCCGTCACCGGAGCCAGGCCCAGGGCGTCCAGGACGACGGTCGTCTCCACCCGCGGCACGAGGGCCTCCAGCAGTGCCCGCACCGAGTCCTCACCCACGGCCCCGACGCCCAGCAGCGCGGCGTGGGCACCGCCGACGAGCTCCGTCAGCTCCGCGTCGTCCGCGCAGACCGGGTCGATCCCGCCCTCGTCCGTCTCGGGCAGTCCCAGCACGAGGGCCTCGGGCAGTGCGACCCCCAGGGCCACGGCCGTCCCCGCCGTCGTCGCGACCTGCAGCTTGCCCGCGCCCGAGCGCAGCGCCGACTCCGCCGCCAGCAGCACGGCCCCCGGCGTCTTGACGCTGCCGCCCACGACGACGGTGCGGCCGCGGGACTCCTTGCCCACGCCCGGCGGGGGAAGGGGCCACTCGCGCAGGACGGCGGAGGTGACGGTCACGGCGTCGGACACAGCGGGGGACAAGGCATCGGGGTGGGAGCTCACACGGGGGTCCTACCCGCGCACGTGCACGTCACGCGGTTCGTCGTCGACGGCGTCGTCGGTGACGCGCACGTCCCGGACCGCCGTCGTGTCCCCGGCCCGGTCCAGGACGAGCCGCCCACCGTCGGCGCGGTAGGCCGTCACCGAGCAGTTGGCCAGCGGCTGCTCGGCGTCCAGCCGCAGCACGGACTGCTCGTCCAACCCCTCCAGGACGAGCCGGAAGTTCATGACGACGGCCTGGTGGGAGGCCATCAGCACCTGCCGGCCGGCGTGCTCCTCGCGCAGGCTCGCCAGCAGGCTGCGGACCCGCAGTGCGACGTCGCACCAGCTCTCCCCGCCCGGCGGGCGGTAGTAGAACTTGCCGATCCGCCGCCGCCGCTCGGCCTCCTCCGGGTAGCGCGCGCGGACCCCGAGGCCCGTCAGGCCGTCCCACCAGCCGAGGTCGCGCTCGCGCAGCCGTTCGTCGGTGCGCAGCTGCACGTCGTGCCCGGCCGCCTGCAGCTCGCTGACCACAGCCCGTGCCGTGTCGTGCGCGCGCAGGTACGGCGAGGCGATGACGACGTCGGGGACGGGCGGTGCCGCGGGGTCCTGCGTCAGCCACCGCGCCACCGCCGCGGCCTGCGCGCGGCCCAGGGGTGACAGCGGCACGTCGGCGTCCCGGTCGGCGACGTCGACGACCTCCGCGTGCGTCGAGCGGGCGTGGGCGTCGGCGAGGTTCCCCGTCGACTGCCCGTGCCGGACGAGGACCAGTCCGGCGGGCTGGGGGAGGGCGGCGTTCACCCGACCACCCCTACCGCGTCCCCCGCCGCGGCGCCCGCCGGGAACGATCCGGACGGCGCGGGCGTGGGGAGGGTGGGTGACCCGGATGGGCGGGGATGACAAGGTGTGTGCCGACCGACCGGTGATCCACACCGGGGGAGGGCGAGGGGGTGGGACGGCTGAGCAGCGCGGCGACGGCGTGGCACCGGCTCATGACCCGTACGACCCTGCAGCGCCGGGTCTCGGTCATGGGGGTGACGTTCCTCTCGATCGTGCTCGTCCTGACCATCGTCCTCATCGTGACGAACCCGTGGGTGCGGACGTCCTCCACGGTCCCGTCGGAGCGCACGAACGTCCAGCTCACCGCCGAGATCGACGACTTCGGCGGCGCGGTCGTCCGCGCCCAGTCGACGCACCAGCTCTACATCACCGCCTCCGACGTGGACCGGCTCACGGCCGAGAAGGCGGCTCGCGCCGAGGCGATGCAGGCCTACGAGGAGGCCCGGACGCCGCTCGTGGCCGCGACCCAGGACAAGGAGCTCGACGCGACCGTCCGACAGCGCCTGGCGCGCGTGCTGGACGACGCGGCCTACTGGCGCCAGGCGGCGGACTACCAGGCCGGGCTCAAGGAGGGCCAGGACCCGGCGGCGCTCAGCCGCTCGATCCTGGACGACCCCTCGGCGAGGGCCTTCCTCGCCGTCTACCAGGACCTCGGGCCGCTCAACGAGCGGCTGCGGCAGATCGACGACGAGACCCGTGACGACCTCGTCGAGCAGCGCGACCAGTTCCGCTACGTCCAGCTCGTCGTCGCCGGCATCGCCCTCCTGCTGGTCCCGACCGTCCTGTACCTCGTCCGGCGCTGGGTCGTACGGCCCCTGGGATCGCTCTCCGAGCAGCTCCTGCGCGTGGGCAGCGGTGACCTGCAGACCCCTGTCTCGCTGCCCGGCCCGCCCGAGCTGGCGGCCGTGGCCGCCTCGGCCGAGACGATGCGCCGGCGCATCCTCGACGAGCTGGCCGAGGCCGTGTCGGCCCGCGAAGCGCTGCAGCAGGGTCAGCCCCTCGTCGCCGAGGTCCGCGACCAGCTGACGGCCCACGACCTGCCCGTCGTCCCGGGCTGGTCGTCGGCGGCCGCGCTGCGCCCGGCCGAGGGGCTGCTGGCGGGGGACTGGTACGACGTCCTGCCGCTGGCCGACGGCCGGTTCGCCGTCGTCGTGGCCGACGTGTCCGGGCACGGCGCCCGCGCCGGGATCGTCGCGATCCAGCTCAAGCGGCTGCTCGAGGCGGCGCTGCACCTCGCCCCCGAACCGGACCTCGCCCTGGCCATGGCGGCCCGCGTCTTCGCCGACGAGGCCGAGCGCTTCGCGAGCTGTGTCGTGGTCGTCGTCGACCCGGACTCCGGGACCATCACCTACGCCAACGCCGGGCACCCGCCGCCCGTGGTGCTGCGGACCGCCGAGGACAGCGGCGGCGTCCGCGTCGTCACCGAGCTCGAGGCGACCGGGCCGCTGCTGTCGTGGTTGCACCTCGACGTCCCGGGCAGCTGGCAGACCCGTACGACGTCCCTGGCGCCGGGGTCGGTGCTCGTCGTCTACACCGACGGCCTCACCGAGGCGCGGGCGACGGGGAGCACCGACGAGCTCGGCATCGGCGGCGTCCTGCAGGCCCTCGGCCGGTTGCCGCAGCTGACGCCGCAGGCCCTCGTCGACGAGGCGCTCGACGTCGCGCGCCGCTTCAGCGGTGGCCGCGCGCGTGACGACGTCACCCTCGTGGCCCTGTCGCGCGGCGCGGCCACCGTGCATGCGGTGCCCGTCGCGCGCGACGGCACGCAGGAGCCACGCTCCTGACCCGATCCACGTCGCGCGCCGCCTAACCTTGACCGTGTGACGTCTACTGCCGCGCCCGGTCCCGACTCGACGCGTCGGCGCTGGTGGGCGGAGGCGGAGGTCCTCGGCGGCACCTCGGCCCTGCTCGACTGCCCGGTCGGGACGGACGCCGTGCTCGACCTGACCACCGCGCACCCCTCCGGCCTTGCCCAGCTCCTCGCGGGCGGTCCCGCCCCGCTGACGAGCCTGGTCCGCGAGGCCGGTGCCTTCGCCGAGGCCCGGCGCCGGGCCCGCACCACCCACCGCCTCGCGGCCGCGCTGCTGGCCCAGCGGGGGACCCGTTCGCTCGCCGTGGCCGTCGGCACCGCCGGCTGGTCGCTGGCGGAGGAGGCGGACGCCGCCACCCTCGCCGAGGGGGCCGCTCCGCCGGCGCTGCTCCCCCCGCGCCGGACCCCGGTCCTGCTCCGCCGCTGCACCCTGACCCCGGCCACCGAGGCGCTCGACGACTTCGTCGTCCAGCTCGCCCCCGAGGTGATCGTCAACCCGGTCCTGGTCCGGGTCGCGCGCACCGAGCTCGGCGTCGACCTCGACACGCGGCGCATCGTGACCGCGGTGGGGGCGCACTGGGGTTTCGACCCGAACCCCGCGATGGACGAGCTGCGCCGCCAGCTCGCCGGGACGCGGGGGCTGCGGGTGGAACGGCGCCTCCTGCTCGCGACGTTCGCGGACCCCGGCGCGGACCTGCTCGCCGACCTGCGCCGGCGCGGCGGGCTCGTGCGCGACCACCGCGTCGTGGCCGCCATCGCCGCCCGACGACCCGTGGACCCGCTGCGGGGCGACGACGACAACGACGACAGCAACGTCACGTCAGAGGCCGCGGACGCGCCCGGTCTCGTGGGGGGTCTCGCCCTCGACCCGGCCCAGCGTCGCGTCGTGGAGGCGGTGCTGGCCGGGCAGGACGTGCGGTTGGACGCCCCCACCGGGACGGGGGCGACGCAGGTCGCAGCCGCCGTCATCGCCTCCGAGGTGGCCGCGGGCCGGCGGGTGCTGCTCGTGGCCGATTCGGCCGCCGACCGGCGGGCCGTCGACGAGCGGCTGCGCGACAACGGTTTCGGCCGTCTGCTGCTGCACCTCGTCGCCGACCTCGACTCCTCGGCGGACGACGCGGCCGTCCAGCTCGACGCGGCCCGGCGGGAGGTCGCCGCGCGCCGCGACGCCGCGGCACCGGTCGGCGCCGTCGCGCCCGCCGACCCCGACGTCGACGGCCCGGCGCGCGCCCTCGACGAGCACGCGCGGGCCCTGCACCGCCCCCGCGAGCCGTGGGGGGTCAGCGCGGCCGACGCCGTCCGGGCCCTGCTGGAGCTGTCCGAACGCGCCCAGCCGCCGACGACGAGCCGCCGCCTGCGGGGCCAGGACCTGTCCTCCTGCGGCCGCGACGACGTGCCGCGGTGGGCCGAGCGCCTCGTCGAGGCCGTCGACCTCGGCGCCTTCGACGTCGGCCCGGGCACGACCCCCTGGGCCGGTGCGGACCTGCGCACCGCCGAGGCGGCCGCCCAGGCCCTGGCGCGGGTCGAGGACCTCATCGGTCAGCGGCTGCCGGCCCTGCGGGCACTGCTCGCGACCGTCTGCGACGCCGCCGGTCTGCGCGGTGCCGCCTCCGTCGCCGAGGCCGCCGACCGCACCGAGCTGCTGGAGGGCGTGCGCACGACGATCGGGCGCTTCGGCGCCGACGTCTTCGCCCGGTCCCTCGGCGACGTGGCCGCCGCCACGGCGACGCCGCAGTGGCGGCGCGAGCACGAGGTGCGGCAGGGCTGGATGCGGCGCTGGCGCCTGCGGCGCGAGGCCCGCGCCCTGCTGCGGCCGGACGTCTCCGCCGGTGACTGGGCGACGCTGCACGAGTGGTTGCAGCAGGCCCGTTCCCAGCGCCTGCGCTGGCAGCGCGTCTCGGTGCGCGACAACGCCCCCGTCGTGCCGGACGACCTCGACGCGCTCGTCGCCGCCGTGGCGGCCGTGCGGGCCGAGCTCGACGACCTCGCCCGGGTGCTGCCGGCCCGGTCGTGGACCGACCTCGGGGCCTCCTCGCTGCGGGACGTCCAGCTCCCGGAGCTGTCCGCGCTGCTGCGCGGGCTGGCCGCCGACGCGGCCGCACTCGGGCCGCTGCCCCGTCGGACGGTCCTGGTCGACGAGCTCGAGGCCGGCGGCTGGGGGTCGCTGCTGGAGGACCTGCGAGCCCGCTGGGGCGGTCCCGGCAGCCTGCACCTGCCGTCCGAGGTCGAGCGCGCCTGGTGGTCGGGGGTCCTCGACGCGATCTCGATGGTCGACCCGCTCGTCGGCACGGGCGAGGCCGCAGCCCTGCGGACGGCCCGGCACGAACTGCAGCTCGCGGTCGCCGCGCGCCGCGGCCGGCAGGCGGCCCGCGTCCGGGCGGCTCTGGACGAGCGGGCGCAGCGGTCCGGGCGCCCCGTCGACCTGCTGCCGGTCACCGCGTTGTCCACGGCCGGGGTCGCCCGGCTCGCCGACGAGGTGCCCGAGGCCGACCTGCTCGTCGTGCTGGGGGCGCAGGCCACGACGACGGCGGCCGCGCTGCCGGCCCTGTCCCGCGCCGCCCGCGTCCTGGTCGTCGGCGACGAGCACCTGCCCGGGCCGGCGGACCTGCCCACCGCCCGTGACGAGCACGTCGTGCCGGGTCCGGTGCGGGACAGCCTGTTCGCCGACGTCGACGGGGTGCTGCCGACCCTGCGGCTCGACCGGCAGCACGCCCTCCTGGACGACACCCTGCTCGTCGGGGTGCCCGTGCCCGTCGGGCAGGTGTCGCTGCCGGGCCCGGGCCACGACGGTCGCGCCACGGTCCGCACCTCCGACCGGCCGCCGGGGGCGCGCCGGGGGCCGGACGCCCTCGTCGACCTCGTGGTCGAGACGGCGCTGCGCGCGCTGACCGCTCACCCCGAGGAGTCGCTCGGCATCGTCGTCCCGGACGCCGCGGGCGCCGAGCTGCTCTCCGACACGGTCCGCCGGCAGGCGCTGGACCGCGCGCTGCCGCTGTCCGTCGGTCGTGAGCCCCTCCTCGTCGGCGCCCCGGTGCGCTGGACGGGCGAGCGGCGCGACCACGTCCTCGTCGTCACCGACGCCGTCCTGAACGGTCCGGCCCTGGGGGCCGCCCACGACGGCGCGGACCCGGACGAGGGTCGCGCGACGGGACGCGCGGAGGCGTGGATGGCGCTGACCCGCAGCCGGTTGCGCACGACGCTGGTGCTCGACGACTCCGGCTGGAGCGCCGACCGGGACGGGGCTGACCCGGACCAGGCCGACGGGGGCGAGGACGGTCGCGTGCTGCTCGACCGGACCGCCCGGGCGTGGGAGCGCGAGGAGCTGCTGGCCGAGCAGGGCCGTCCGGAGCGTCCCGGGGCCGACGCGGTCGTGCGGGCCCTCGTGGCCTCCTGCCGCCGCATCGGCCTGCCCGTCGAGTGCGAGGTCGGGGCCTCGCGCGTCCTGGCGCTCGTCGTCCGGGACGCCCGCGCCCGCGCCGGTGCCGGTCCCGCGCTCGTCGTGGAGCTCGACGACGCGCAGTGGGCGGGTGCCGACGTCGTCGACCGCGAGGTCGACGGGCCGACGGAGCTGGAGCGTCGCGGCTGGCGGTACGTGCGGGTGCTCACCGCGGACGTCTTCGCCGACGCCGACGCCGAGGCGGACCGCATCGCGGGCGTGTGGCGGGACGCGCTGGCCGACGCGGGCCACGACCTGCCGTGGGTGGTCGACCTGGCTGCCCACGACGGCACCGCCCACGACGGCACCGCACACGGCGACGCCCGCCCGGCCGGCGGGCCCGACCGCGCTCCCGGGGTCCCGGCCCCCGCGGCCGACCGCGACCGCACCGGGGTGGAGACCCCGTGAGCCCGGCCTCTGGCCCGGAGGACGACGACGACCGCGAGGTCCCGCTGGAGGACGAGCGGTCGGCGGACGACCGGGACGAGGGGTGGGGCGAGCGGTCGGGGGCGGGGTACGACGACGACTGGTACCTCTCGCAGCGCCCACCGCACTGGGACTGAGGTCCGCCTGGGCCTGGGACTGGTGGGACAGGAGGGACAGTGTGTAGCGGCGGTGTTGCACAGCGACACACTTTGCTGACTGAACGTTCAACCACAAT
The DNA here is from genome assembly GCF_040702905.1 of Kineococcus sp. NPDC059986. Taxonomy (NCBI): domain Bacteria; kingdom Bacillati; phylum Actinomycetota; class Actinomycetes; order Kineosporiales; family Kineosporiaceae; genus Kineococcus; species Kineococcus sp. NPDC059986. The sequence goes on from NZ_JBFBND010000018.1 coordinate 17,239, forward strand.
GACGCTGGGTCGAAAGTCGCGGATCTGACCTCCGCAGAGCTTCTGCGCTGCGCTCCGTACCCCCATGATGGGCCCGGACCGGCGAGTGCCGTCCCCCGATCGGGGGACGCCGCCCTGGTCCACCGGAGGGGTCCAGCCACGGCGTCGGAAGGGTGAGGATGCAGCGCTCGACGGCCGCGCTCACCGCGCCGCGCGTCGCCGTCCGGCGTCCCGGCCCACGGTCCAGGCCCGCCGTGCCGCTGGCCGTCGACCTCGTGGCCGTCCTCGTCGCGGTCGGCGTCCTCGCGGTGGCGGTCGTCGCCGCCCTCCAGGGCCCGGCCCCGTGGCGGATCTCCCGCTTCGCCGTCGTCCTCGCCGTCGTCGTCCTCGTCGCCGAGTCCCGCCCGGTGACCCGCCGCACCAGCGGTCGGGGCGATCCGCTGCCCGTGTCGTGGGGCTTCCTCGTCGCCCTCGTCGCCCTCGGGCCCCTGTCGCTCGCACTGCTCGTGCGGGCCGTGCCCACGCTCGTGCGCCAGGTGCGCCGAGGGTCCGGCCCGCAGGCCGTCGTCGTCGCCGTGGCCACCTCGCTCGTGGGGGTCCTCGCCTGCTCCGTGGTGCTGGACGCGCTGCTCGGGGCCTCGGCCGCGGACGGTCCCGTCCTGCGCGACCCCACCGACTGGCCCTCCGTCCTCGTGGCGGGGGCTGCCGGGCTGCTCGCCCAGGGGCTGGCCCGGACGGCGTCCCGGCGGGTCGTCGTGCGCTCCCCGCGCCGCCTCGTGCGCACCGGGTCGACCTCCGGACTCCTCCTGACGCTCGCCGTGCTCGCCTCCGCGCCCGTCGTGGTCGTCAGCGCCGAGGGCGGTGCCTGGCTGCTGCTACTCGTCTGCGTCCCGCTGTCGGTCATGCTCGTCAGCGCCGCCGTCGCCCGCCGGCACGAGCGGCGCGCCCTCGTCGACGACCTCACGGGACTGCCCAACCGCGACGCCTTCCTCGCGGCGACGGCCCGCTCCCTGCGCGGCGGTGAGGGTGCCGAGCCCGGCCCGGGCCTCCTCGTCGTCGACCTCGACCACTTCAAGGACGTCAACGACACCCTCGGGCACCCCGTGGGGGACGCCCTCCTGCGGGAGGTCGCCGGCCGGCTGGCGGCCCAGGCCCCGGCCGACGCCGTCGTCGCCCGCCTCGGTGGCGACGAGTTCGGCCTCCTCGTCTCCGACCGCCTCGAGGCCGAGGGGCTCGCGCTCGCCGTCGTGGAGGAGATGTCCCGGCCGATGCGCGTGGGAGAGCTGCAGGTCCTGCTGCCCGCCAGCGTCGGGGTGGCCCTCGCCCCCGACCACGGCACGAGCGCGGCCTCCCTGCTCAAGAGCGCGGACGTCGCGCTCTACCAGGCCAAGGAGGTCCGCGGCCGGGCCTGCACCTACGCCGGACGGCGGGACGTCAACAGCATCGAGCGCCTGCGCCTGCTCGGTGACCTCGGCCGGGCCGTCGACCGCGGGGAGCTCTTCGTCCTCTACCAGCCGCAGGTCGACCCGCGGACCGGAGCCGTCGTCGGGGCCGAGGCCCTCGTCCGCTGGCGCCACCCCGAGCTCGGTCCTGTCGGCCCCGACCGCTTCATCCCGCTCGCCGAGCAGTCCGGGCTGGTCGCGGGGGTCACGGCCGTCGTCCTCGACCAGGCCCTCGCGGACGCCGCCCGCTGGCACGCCGACGGCTTCCGCCCCACCGTCTCGGTGAACATCTCCGCGCGGCTGCTCACCGACCACGAGCTCCCGGCCCTCGTCGCCGACGGGCTGCGCCGGCACTCGGTGGCCGCCTCCGACCTCGTCCTGGAGGTCACCGAGACGGGCATCGTGTCCGATCCCGAACGGGCCCGGGCCGTCGTGCGGCGGCTGCGGGCCCTCGGTTGCTCCGTCGCGGTCGACGACTACGGCACGGGACAGGCGTCGCTGGCGTACCTCATCGACCTCGAGGTCGACGAGCTCAAGATCGACCGGAGCTTCGTGACGGGCATGACGCGGGACCGCGCCCGTGCGGTCATCGTCCGCTCGACCGTGCAGATGGGCCGCGAGCTCGGTCTGCGCGTCGTCGCCGAGGGCGTCGCCGACGCCCCCACCCTGCGCGCCCTGGCCGCGCTCGGCTGCCACACCGCCCAGGGCGAGCACGTCGGCGGGCCGATGACCGCGGAGGCCCTGCTCGACCTCCTGCGCGCCCGCCACCCCCGTGCCGTCCTGCCGACCCCCGCGCCGCACGCCGACTGAGCTCACGCCCACCCCTAGGACCGCACCGTGACGACGGTGCGGCCCGCCGCCGCGGCCAGCCGCGCGGCCGTGGCGGGGTCGACCGCGACGAGGACGGACCCCGGGCCGGCGTCGGGTGCCGCGCCGAGGAGGCCGGACTGCTCCCGGCCCGTGGGCACCCGCAGCACGACCACACCGGTCGCGATCCGCTCGGCCCCCGTCGCGGCCCCGGACACCGGGTCCTGCGTCCGGGCCAGGACGTCGAGCCGCACGCCGGGGGCCAGCGACTCCCGCAGCCCCGGGTCGTCGACCTCGACGGCCGCGGCGACCGTCCCGGCGGGCTGGCCGGCCAGCAGCGGACCCGTCGTCGTGCGCGCGTCGGTGAGCACCTCACCGCGCCGGACCGGGGCGGCCAGCACGGCCCCGTGCGCGGTGGCGGGCACGAGGACCCCGTCGGGAACGGTGCCGCCCTCCCGCTGCGCGGTCCTCACGTCGGAGGCCGACAGCACCGCGCCCGTCGGCAGGTCCCGCGTCGCGACGAGGACGGGGACCCGTGACGGCGCCGGCGGGGCGAGGCTCGCGACGGCCACCCCACCGGCCGCGGCGACCAGCCCGGCGGACAGCCAGCGGCGGGCCAGGCGTCGTCGGCGCCGCGCGAGGGGACCCCGGGGCGGGGGGCGGAAGGGGGTGTCGGGGGAGGAGTCGGGCACGGCGCGACGCTAGGCGCGCCGCACGCCCGGCCGTCGAACGCGACAGGCCGCCTGGGGACGACGGGCGTCCCAGGCGGCCTGTGGAGACCGGTTCGACCTCAGGCGGCCGACGTGGACCCGCTCGTGGACGAGCTGGAGGAGGAACCCGACGTGCCGGAGGAGCTCGTGCTCGAGGAGCTCGTGCCGGAAGAGCTGGGGGACGAGCCGCCGCTCGACCCGCCGTCCGAGGACGACGTCGTGGAGCTCGAGGAGGAGTCCGAGGACTTCTCCGCGCTGCTCGAGGACCCCCCGGAGGACCCGTTCCCCGAGCGGGAGTCGTTGCGGTAGAAGCCGGATCCCTTGAAGACGATGCCGACGTTGTTGAACAGCTTGCGCAGGGAACCCGAGCACTCCGGGCAGACCGTCAGGGCGTCGTCGCTGAAGGACTGGCGGACCTCGAAGGAGTGTCCGCAGGACTGGCAGGCGTAGGCGTAGGTGGGCACGCGATCTCCGTGAGCTCAAGGACCCCGCTGGCACTCGGGTCGTTCGAGTGCCAATGGTACTCGCCCGCGCCGGTGCGCGGGTGCGGTCAGGACCGGGCGCGGGTGCGGCGCGTCACGTCGGACGCCGCCGACGGCAGCGGGGGGACCTCCGCCTCGAGCCGCGCGAGGTCCAGGGCGCCGACGCCCCGGGCCGCCACCGACGTCTGCGCGAGGTACAGCCGCTCGACGAGCACCTCGTCGGCGTCCGCGGGCAGGTCGACGACGAGGCGCTGCCACCCGGTGACGCCCACGCGGGCCGCGAACGTCACCGGACGGCTGGCCCCGTCGACGCGCAGGACCCCGCGCAACCAGCCTCCCGCCCCGTCGCCGCGCACGCTCACCGCCAGCGCGGTCGCCCCGCGGGGGACCGCCACCGGCACCCGGGCCACGAGCGCGGCCGTCGCGGTGCCCGGTTCGCCGGGGCGCACGGTGAGGTCGAAGGCCAGGCGCAGGGCCGGACCCTCGACGGCGGCGACCGAGGCGGCCGCCCGCACCGTGGCCACCGACCACGCGTCGGTGGACGACAGCGGGTCCACGAGCAGGGGACGGGTCCCGACGGCGGCCGGGACGGCCTCGTCCGCGCCCCCCGCCACGAGCCGCACCCACGTCGGCGCCGGACCCCCGGCGACGGCGGTCAGCCGCAACCGCCCGTCCGGCAGCGCCACCGCCGACAGCACGGTGGGGTCCGTGCCCACCCGCAGCCCGGCCGCGTCGAGCACCGCCTCCCGGCCCGTGGCGTCGCGCGCCGTCACGACGACGTCGAGCGTGGAGCCCGGTCCCGGCAGCACGAGGGGCCGGTCGGTCGCCAGCCGGACCGGCGGCCCGAGCACCTCGACGTCCAGGGATCCCGTGGCCGCGCCGAGGTCCGTGCCCAGGTCGGCGCGGACGGTGGCGCGCCCGGTCGTGACGCCCCGCACGGCCACCCGCCGGCGGCCGGCCTCGTCGACGCCACGGTCCTCGAGCGTGACCCCGCCCGCGGCGACGGTGAGGACCGGGGCCCCGGACGTCGGAGCCCCCGAGGCCGTGACGGGCACGGCGAGCAGGAGCGTCGCGAGCCCCGGGAACACCGCGACCCCCGCGGGCGCGTCGACCACGGGGCGCAGCACGACCGAACGCGCCTGCGGACCGGCGACGGCCGGCACCAGGGCGACGACGTGGGCCACGGGCCGCGCGGCGCCGTCCGAGGGCACGACGGCTTCGCTGACACCCGGGTCCCCGGGGACCCGGGCGACGAGCTGCGCGGATCCGCCGCCGTCGAGCATCACCGCTCCGACCGCGCCGGCGTCGAGCATCCGGCGCGCCGTCTGGACGGCGGTCGTCCCGCGCGATCGCGCCGTCCCGCCCTCGACCGTCAGCAGCAGGAGGTCCCCGGCGGCGGTCCAGCCCAGCGCGGTCCGTGCGCGCAGCGCGGCCCACGTCGGGTCGGTCTCGTCGATCGGCGCCACCGCGCCGTCCCGGACGAGCTCGAGCCGGGCGCCGACGGCGAAACCCCCGGACCCCGCCGTCAGCGCGTCGTCGAGGACGCGCACGTCGGTGACGACGGGGCTGCCCAGCGGGGTGCCGGCGAGGGCGGCGGCGGCGGCCCCGGTGGCCACGAGGACCGCGCCGTCGGCGGGGACGGGCACCGGCCCCGGCGGGCGGACGGCGGTGACGGTCCCGGCGCGCACCTCCAGCTCGACCCCGCCGGCCGTCGTGAGCGCGCGGTCCCCGGCCCCCCAGGCGGGACCGAACAGGGCGAGGGCGTCGGCTGGGACCGTCCGGGTGCACAGGGCCGCCAGTGCGTAGGTCCGGCCCGCGACCGTGGCGGTGCCCTGCAGGGACACCGATCCGACGCGGCCGCGCCAGCCGCCGGGTCCGGCCTCGACCCCGACCGCGGCCTGCGGGGCGGCCGACGACTTGAGGGGCACGCCGTCGAGGACCACGGGGCCGTCCGGCGTCCCCGTGCGGTCGATGTCGAAGAAGTCGCCGTTGACCGCGACGACGGCCCCCGCCGCGGTGGCGAGCTCGGCCGGGGTCCGGGGTGCACTCAGGCTCTGCTGCAGCAGGACCGGGCGCGTCGAGGCGCCGGCCGCGAGGCGCACGAGGACCTGCCGCACCGGTCCCGCGGAGGTGCTGCGCTCCAGGACGACCCCGGGGGCGACGACCTCGCGGCCGTCCTGCCCCGACACCGCCGCGAGCGCCCGGGGTGGGACGAGGAGCCCCGACGCGCTCAACGTGGCGATGGACAACACCGTGCGACGTCGCATGCACCCACCGTAAGTGGGCGGGGTCAGGCCTCCCGCCAGCCCGCGAGCTTGCCCTCCCGGCTCACCGCCTGCAGCCGCTCCTCCACGAGCGCTCGCTCGGCCGTTCCCGTGACGACGAGCAGGTCGTCGCCGCGCCGCAGCACCGTGCGCGGCTGGGGCACGAACGTCGACCCGTCCCGGGCCACGAGGCTCACGTTCGCCCCGCGCGGCAACCGCAGCTCGAAGACCTCCACCCCGTGCAGCAGGGACTGCGGTCCGACCCGCACCTGCACGACGTCGGCGGACAGCGTCCCGAGCGGGGAGACCTCGACGTCGAGGTCGGTCGTCGGTGCGGCCGTGAGGATGCCGAGCGTGCGGGCCAGCGGCGCGAGCGTCGGCGCCTGGACGAGCGTGAACACGACGACGAGGACGAGGACGAGGTCGAAGAGCCGTTCGGACCCGGCGATGCCCGCGACGACCGGCACGGTCGCCAGCACGACGGGGACCGCCCCGCGCAGACCGGCCCACGACAGGAACGCGAGGTCGGTCCGTGCCCACCGGAACCCGGCGAGCGAGAGCAGGACCGAGGCCGGCCGGGCGAACAGGGTCAGCACGATCCCGACGAGCAGCGCGTCGAGCACGGCCGACGGCAACCGGGACGGGTCGGCCAGCAGACCGAGCATGACGAAGAGGCCGATCTGCGCGAGCCAGCCGAAGGCCTCGGCGAAACCGCGCGTCGCGTGCCGGTGCGGCAGTCGCGCGTTGCCGAGGACGAGCCCGCACAGGTAGGTCGCGAGGAACCCGGACGCGTGCAGGACGTCCGCGACGGCGAACGCACCGACGGCCAGTGCCAGGACGGCGACGGGGTACAACCCCGAACTCGGCAAGGCGCTGCGCCGCAACAGGAACGCCCCCGCCAGCCCCACCCCGACCCCGACGACCGTGCCGAGCGCCAGTTCGAAGACGGCCTCGGCGAGGAAGAACCACCACGCGTGGTCGGAGTGCCCGGCCGCCACCTCCGTCAGCGCGATGACGGCGATGACCACCGGTGCGTCGTTCAGGCCGGACTCGGCCTCCAGGATCCCCGACAACCGGTGCGGCAGCGGGACCGACCGCAGCACCGAGAACACCGCGGCGGCGTCGGTGGAGGACACGACGGCGCCGAGCAGGAAGGAGACGGTCCAGGACGTCTGCAGCAGCAGGTGCGCCCCCACGCCCACGACGACGGTCGAGACGGCGGTGCCGACCGTGGCCAGGACCGCCGCCGGCGCCACCACACCCCGGATCGCCTCCCACCGGGTCGTCAGCCCGCCCTCGGCGAGGATCAGCACGAGGGCCCCGTAGCCGAGCACCTGCGCGATCTCGGCGTCGGCGAAGGGGATGCCGAAACCGTCCTCGCCGAGGACCAGTCCGAGGGCGAGGTAGAGCAGGAGTGAGGGGAGCCCGGTGCGGGCCGACAACCGCACGGCGAGCACCGCGAGCAGCAGGACTCCGGAGGCCAGCAGCAGCACGCGGCTGAACTCCTCCAGGGTCATGCCGAACCGTAGCGTGCCGACTACGGTGCTCACGTGCTCCTGGGAAACTCCGCACCGTCCTCCGCGGGACCCCTCTCGTGAGGGGGACGGCCACCGTCGTCGGGTCCGGACCGAACGGCCTGTCGGCCGCCGTCGTCCTGGCCCGGGCCGGGCTGGAGGTCACCGTCCTCGAGGCGCGGGACCGGGTCGGCGGGGCCTGCTCCGACGCCGAGGTCCTCGGTCCGGGGGTCGTCACCGACCTCGGGTCCGCCGTCCACCCGTTCGCCGTCGCGAGCCCCTTCTTCCGCGACCTCCCCCTGGAACGGCACGGGTTGACCTGGCGGCACGGCCGCTACCCCGTCGGGCACCCCCTCGACGACGGCCCCGCGGCCGTGCTGCCGCACGACCTCGACGAGGCCGCGCAGGCCCTCGGCCGGGACGGCCGCGCGTGGCACGCGCTCTTCGCCGGACCGGTCGCCCGGTGGGAGGAGCTCGTCCCCGCCGTGCTCGGCCCGCTGCTGCGCGTGCCGACCGCACCCCTCGCGCTCGGGACCTTCGGGGCGCGGGCGGCGTGGCCGTCGGCCGCGTTCGTGCGGACGGTGTTCCGCGAGGAGCCGGCGCGGGCGTTGTTCGCGGGGATGGCCGCGCACGCCCTGCAACCCCACACGCAGGTGCTGACGTCGGCGTTCGGGGCGTTGTTCGGCACCGCCGCGCACGCCACGGGGTGGCCCGTCCCGGCGGGCGGCTCCGGGGCGATCACCCGTGCGCTGCAAGCGGTCCTGGAGGAGAACGGCGGCCGTGTGGTCACCGGGCACCCGGTGCGCTCCCTGGCCGAGCTGCCGCCCGCGGACGTCACCCTGCTCGACGTGACGCCCCGCCAGCTGCTCGCGCTCGGGGCCGGCCGGCTGCCCGACCGGTACGCCGCGGCGCTGCGCCGCTGGACGTACGGGCCGGGCGCCTTCAAGGTCGACTACCTGCTCGACGGGCCCGTCCCGTGGCGCGACCCGCGACTGGCCGAGGCGGTCACCGTGCACCTCGGCGGCACTGCCACCGAGGTCGCCGCCGCGGAGGCGGACGTCGTCGCCGGCCGCCACCCCGACCGCCCCTTCGTCCTGCTCGCGCAGCAGGACGCCGCCGACCCCGGCCGCGCGCCGGGCGGGCAGCGCGTCGTCTGGGCCTACGCGCACACCCCGCAGGGGTCGGACGACCCGCGGGTGGGCGAGCGCGTGGACCGGCAGGTCGAACGGTTCGCGCCGGGGTTCCGCGACCGCATCGTCGGCCGCGTCGAGACGTCCCCGGCGCAGCTGGAGCAGCAGAACGCCAACCTCGTCGGCGGCGACGTCGGTGGGGGAGCGCTCACGTTGCGGCAGCAGCTGTTCCGGCCCGTCGTCGGCCTCTCGCCCTACCGCGTCCCGCTGCCCGGGACGTACCTGTGCTCGGCCGCGACCCCGCCCGGCGGCGGGGTGCACGGGATGTGCGGGTTCCACGCCGCGACCCTCGCCCTCACCGACCTCGCCCGGTCGCGCCGGGTGAGGGCCTAGGAGGACCGCGCAGCGCTCAGGTGGCGAGCCAGAGCCAGCGGGTCGGCGTCACGACGGCCTGCACCAGCTGGTCGTGGGGGAGGGCGGGCAACGGGCTGACCGCCGCGTCGAGCAGTTCCTCGTCGTGCACGACCGCGGCCACGGGGACCCGTGCGGGGACGCGGCGCAGGGCACGGTCGTAGCTGCCGCCGCCCTGTCCGAGCCGGCGGCCGGCGGTGTCGACGGCGAGGGCCGGGACGAGGACGAGGTCGGCGCTCGCGACGGCGTGCACGCCCAGCGGGCCGGGGGTCGGACCCGCGGGACGCAGCTCCCAGTCGAGGTCGCCGTCGGGCAGCAGCACGGGCAGCAGGACCTCCACGTCCCGGCGCCGCAGCTCCGCGAGCGTGGACCGGGTCCCGGGTTCGCCCGGCAGGGACGTGTAGGCCGCCACCCGGCGGGCGCCGGCGAGGAGCGGGCAGTCGAGGAGGACGCGGGCCACGGCGACGTCGACGGCGGCCGCGTCGTGCTCGGGCACCGCACGTCGTGCGGCCCGGACGTCCTTGCGCAGCAGTCGCTTGCGGGCCTCGACGGTCGGGACGTCGGACTCCACGGACAGGTCCCGGTGGACGGTGAGGTCGCCGGTGCCGGTGCCGGTGCCGGTGCCGCCGGCCGCGTTGGGGGAGGACCCGGCGTCGAGGACGGTGTCGGGTGTGGGCACGGGCCGCTCCAGGTTCGTGGCGGGATCGCGAGGGGGGTCCCGTCGCTGTCCGCTCCCCACCGAGTCTGCCTCCTCGGACGGGGTTCCGGAAGAGGACGCTCCGGGCCCCCCGGTCGGCGCATCACGGCTGCAGGCCGTGTCCGAGTCTGGACGGGCGGTAGCCTCCGCCCATGACTGAACGCGACGAGCGTCCCGGCCGCACGGTGCGCAAGGCCGTGATCCCCGCCGCCGGGCAGGGGACCCGCTTCCTGCCGGCCACCAAGGCGATGCCCAAGGAGATGCTGCCGGTGGTCGACACCCCGGCCATCCAGTACATCGTCGAGGAGGCCGTCCGGGCCGGTCTCACCGACGTCCTCATGATCACCGGCCGCAACAAGCGGTCCCTGGAGGACCACTTCGACCGCAACGTCGAGCTCGAGGTCGGGCTCGAGAAGAAGGGCGACGCGGCCAAGCTGGCCCGCGTCCAGGAGTCCACCGACCTCGCCCAGGTGCACTACGTCCGTCAGGGCGACCCCAAGGGCCTCGGGCACGCGGTGCTCGTGGCCGAGCAGCACGTCGGCGACGAACCCTTCGTCGTCCTGCTCGGGGACGACATCGTCGACTCCCGCGACCCGCTGCTCGACATCATGATCAAGGTCCGCGAGGAGCACGGCGGCAGCGTCGTGGCCTTCATGGAGGTCCCGCACGACCAGATCCACCTCTACGGCTGCGCGGTCGCCGAGCCGACCGACACCCCCGACGTCGTCAAGGTCTCCGGTCTGGTCGAGAAGCCGAAGACGGAGGAGGCGCCGAGCGACCTGGCCGTCATCGGCCGCTACCTGCTCGACCCGGCCGTCTTCGCCGTCCTGCACGAGACCCCGCCGGGCAAGGGCGGGGAGATCCAGCTCACCGACGCCCTGCAGGTCCTGGCCCGGGGTGACGGCCCCGGCTACGGCGTCCACGGCGTCGTGTTCCGCGGCCGCCGCTACGACACCGGCGACAAGCTCGACTACATCAAGGCCGTCGTGCGCCTCGCCAGCGAGCGCGCCGACATCGGGTCCGACCTGCGCGAGTGGCTGGGCGAGTTCGTCGCGTCCGGTGCGGGTGCAGCGGACTGAGCGTGACAACCTTCGGGGTGTGAGTGCACCCCTGACCTCGGTGGCGGCGCACCGGCAGTCCTGCCTGGACCTGGTGCGACCGCTGCCGCCGCTCGACCTCGCCCTGCGCGACGCCCTCGGCTGCGTGCTCGCCGAGGACGTCGTGAGCCCGCGGCCGCTGCCCGCCTTCGACAACAGCGCGATGGACGGGTACGCGGTCCGGGTGCGCGACGTCGAGACGGCCACGGAGGAGAACCCCGTCGGCCTGCCCGTGGTGGGTGACATCGCCGCCGGGAGGGCGGACACCCTGCGCCTCGTGGGCGGGACGACCGCCCGGATCATGACCGGAGCCCCTGTCCCGCAGGGCACCGAGGCCGTCGTCCCCGTCGAGTGGACCGACCGGGGGGTGTCCCACGTCGTCGTCCGCCGGGCCCCCGTGCCCGGCCAGCACATCCGCCTGGCCGGTGAGGACGCCCCGGCCGGCACCCTCGTCCTGGAGGCCGGGACCCGCCTCGAACCTCGGCACATCGGCGTCCTCGCCGCCCTCGGCCGCGCCCGGGTGCGGGTCCGTCCCCGCCCCCGCGTCGTCGTGGTCTCGACGGGCACCGAGGTCGTCGAACCCGGCGTCACCCTGGCCCGCGGGCAGCTGCACGACGCCAACGGCTACCTGCTCACCGCGGCCGTCGAGGACGTCGGGGCCCTCGGCTACCGCGTCGGCGTCGTCGCGGACGACGCCCGGGAACTGGCCGCCGTCCTCGACGACCAGCTCGTGCGCGCCGACGTCGTCATCACCTCCGGCGGGGTGAGCGAGGGTGCCTACGACACCGTCAAGGAGGTGCTGTCGGCACCCGGCGTGCACGCCGTCCGCTTCGACCGCGTCGCCGTCCAGCCCGGCATGCCGCAGGGGCTGGGCACGCTGGGGGAGCAGGGCGTCCCCGTGTTCACCCTGCCGGGCAACCCCGTCAGCTCCTTCGTGTCCTTCGAGGTCTTCGTCCGTCCTGCGTTGCGGCGCATGCTCGGTGACGAGGGCCCGGACCCGCAGCGACCGCGCGTGCGCGCCGTCGCCGGGACCGGCTGGACGTCGCCGGAGGGCAAGGAGCAGTACGTGCGGGCCGCGTGGACCCGCGACGCCGCCGGCCGGTTCGTCGTCGAACCCGTCTCCGGGCACGGCTCGCACCTCGTGACGGCGCTCGCGCGGGCGACGTGCCTGGCCGTCGTGCCCGTCGGCGTCTCCGAGGTCGCTCCCGGCGACGAGGTGGAGTGCGTCCTGCTCGGCCCGCTGCCGCCCGAGGCGGCACTGGACGTGCCCGGGGCGCGCGCGTGAGCGAGGCTGACGCCGTGAGCGCGCGGCTGACCCACCTCGACGACGCCGGGCACGCGCGGATGGTCGACGTCTCGGCCAAACCCGTCACCGCGCGCGCGGCGAGCGCCGAGGGGTACGTCCGGTGCTCGACGGCGGTCCTCGACCTGTTGTCCGAGGGTGGGCTGCCCAAGGGTGACGCCCTGGCCGTGGCGCGCATCGCCGGACTGCAAGCGGCCAAACGCACCCCCGACCTCGTCCCGTTGGCGCATCCTGTCGCCGTGCACGCCGTCGAGGTCGAGATCACCCCCGTGCGCAGCCCTGCCCTGACCGGGGTGCACATCACCGCCACGGTCCGCACGGCCGACCGCACGGGCATCGAGATGGAGGCGCTGACGTGCGTCGCCGTCGCCGGGCTCACCTTCGTCGACATGGTCAAGGCCGTCGACAAGCGCACCGTCCTGGACGGTGTGCGCGTCACCGCCAAGAGCGGTGGTCGTTCGGGGGACTGGACCGTCGATGACTGACCACCCCCCGACCGGCAACGCGCCCCGGCGGTCGGCCCTCGTCGTGACCGTGTCCAACCGGGCCTCGGCCGGCGTCTACTCCGACACCTCCGGACCGGTCGCGGTGGAGGGGCTGCGGGACATGGGGTTCCGCGTCGACGGGCCCGTCGTGGTCCCCGACGGGGATCCCGTGGAGGAGGCGTTGCGCGACGCCGTCGCCGCGGGGTACGACGTCGTCGTGACCAACGGCGGCACCGGGCTCAGCCCGCTCGACCTCACCCCCGAGCGCACGCTGCGGGTGCTCGACTACCTCGTCCCCGGTGTGCCGGAGGCGATCCGCGCCGCCGGCGCCGCGAAGGGCGTGCCCACGGCGGTCCTCTCGCGCGGGGTCGCGGGGGTTGCTGGACGGACCGTCGTCGTCAACCTCCCGGGGTCCGTCGGCGGGGTGCGGGACGGTGTCGCGGTGCTGGCCGGCTTCCTCGTCCACGCCGTCGAGCAGGTGCACGGCGGCGACCACCCGCGGGTCCCCTCCGCCGGAGCCGGCCGGTGACCCCCGGCTGGCCCGTCGAACTGCGCGAGGGGGCCGTCCGGTTGCGTCCCCTGCGCCGTCGCGACGCCGCGGTCTGGCGTGCGGTGCGGGCCGCGAACGCGTCCTGGCTGCGGCCGTGGGAGGCGACCTCGCCCGAGGGCAGCGGACCCGCGCCGAGTTTCCCGCAGATGGTCCGGGGTTTCTCCCGCGAGGCCCGCGCCGGCCGGATGCTGCCCTTCGTCGTGGAACTCGACGGCGCCCTCGTCGGGCAGATCACCGTCTCCGGCATCACGTGGGGTTCGCTGCGCTCGGCCCACGTCGGGTACTGGATCGACCGTCGGGTCGCCGGCCGCGGGACGATCCCCGTGGCGCTCGCCCTCGTGGCCGACCACTGCTTCGGAGTCCTTCGGCTGCACCGCATCGAGGTCAACATCCGTCCCGAGAACGCGGCGTCGTTGCGGGTGGCGGAGAAGCTCGGGATGCGCGACGAGGGGTTGCGCAAGGCGTACCTGCACATCGACGGCGCGTGGCGGGACCACCGCACGTTCGCGCTGACCGCGGGTGAGGTCCCCGAGGGGTTGATGGCCCGGTACCGCGGGTCCCAGCGCGCGCGCTGACGCTCCTCGGCACTCCCGCAGTGCGACACACCGCCGAGTTGCGGGATCTCGACGTCCCGTGCCATAGCGTTGCGTCCCGTGCCCGCCAGCAGTCTGATCTTCCTCACCATCATCGCCTTGTGGGCTGCCTACCTCGTGCCGAACGCGATCCGGAAACACCGGCGGACGGCGGAGGCGCGGCAGGCCGACCGGGACTCCGAGGCCATGCGCGTCGTGGTGCGGCGCGGGTCGGCCCCCGTCGGGCAGGCGCTGGCGGCGGCCGCGGTCTCTGCGGCCGCGGTGGGTTCGTCGTCGCGTCCGGTGCTCGGATCGGGCCCGGTTCCGGCTGCGGCGCAGACCCCATCGCTCGACGCTTCCCACAAGCCCCTGTCCCGCAACGCCTCCCGGCGTTCCTCCCGGGTGGTCGCGCGGCGCCGGCGCCTGGTCGCGACCGCGGCGGCGCTGACGGTGCTCGGGTGGGCGCTCGTCGTTGCGGGGCTCGCACCGTGGTGGTCCGGTGCGCTGCCGTCCCTGGGGCTGTGCCTCGTCGTCGCCGCGCTGACGCGCCACGGGGCCGACGCGCCGGCGCGCCCCGCCGTGCGGCCGGCGACGCCGACCGTCGCCCTGCCCGTGACGCGACCGGCCGGGGTGCGGACCGGGGTCCCGGCCCAGCGCGACGAGCGGCCCTCGCCGCTGGCCGACGACCGCGGGTGGGCCCCCGTCCCCGTCCCGCTGCCGACCTACCTGCTCAAGGACCGTGCGCGGACGTGGGACCCGGTCTCGCCCGCCGTCGCCGCGGCGGAAGCGGCGGAGCGCGCCGCCGGGCGGCAGGGCGTGGAGGACACCCAGGTCATCGACCTGCGCGAGCACGCACGCGTCGTGAACCAGTGACCGCGGGTGGACCGGCCGTGGTCGGCACCTCCGTCGAGGACTGGTAACCTCTTCTCGTCGCCGCGAGTGATCGGGACGACGATTCGGGGCTGTGGCGCAGCTGGTAGCGCACCTCGTTCGCAACGAGGGGGTCAGGGGTTCGAATCCCCTCAGCTCCACCCGCCACGAAGGCCCTCACCGTCACCGGTGAGGGCCTTCGTCGTTCCCGGGACCCGCTCCGAGGGCACCTCCAGGCCCCCGCAGAGCCGCTGCCGGCCATGAGCGCTCCGTGAGGGACTTGCGGCGAACGGGTGATGTCCGGCTACCATGGGTGTAGTCAGCTCACCCTTGCGTAACGATTTCGGCTCGCCGAGGTCACGCGAACGGGTGAGACGGCGTCCCACGCCGCCGTGGGTGTCCATCAGGCCACGACGGGGGAGTGCTCATGGCTGCCGAAGAACTGCACCTGCTGCCGAGTCAGCGACGGCGCGTCATCGACGCCCCGCCGGCTGGGCCGGTGCCCGACACGCTACGGCCCTTCCTCCCGTCCCTGCCCGGGGCTCGACGCCGCTCGACGTCGCCCGCGCCGCGTGCTCACCGCCAGCCCGTGTGGCAGCGCGAGTACAGCCGCACGATCGCCGTGACCGACGCCGTCGCCGCCCTCGTCGGTGCCGTCCTGGGGTACCTGCTGCGCTTCGGCGACGCGCCCCACACCGTGGGGCCTTCCGTCGCCTGGACCATGGTGCTGCTGCCGCCCGTGTGGGTCGCGTCCATGCTGCTCTTCCGGGCCTACGAGGCGCGCTTCCTCGGCGTGGGGTCGGAGGAGTTCCAGCGGGTGCTGCTCGCCGGGACGACCGTCGTCGCCCTCGTCGGGACCCTCTCGTGGGCCTTCGCCCTCGACGTGGCCCGCGGGTTCGTCGTCGTCGCCCTGCCCGTCGCGGGGATCCTCACCGTGCTCGCCCGGCTCGCGGTCCGCCGCTACCTGCACAGCCGGCGCGCGGCGGGGGAGTGCATGCAGTCGACCCTCGTCGCCGGCCACCCCGCGGCCGTCGCCTCCCTCGTGCGTCAGGTCACGCGCAACACCGACCACGGTCTGCGCGTCGACGGGGCCTGCACGCCGGACGGTCGCAGCACGCCCGAGCTCGACGCCCTCGGCGTCCCGGTCCTGGGGTCGCTGGACGAGATCGCCGACGTCGCCCGCGACGTCGACGTCGACGTCGTGGCCACCCTGACCTGCCCCGAACTCGACGGACCGGGGTTGCGCCGGCTCGGCTGGGAACTCGAGGGCACCCGCGCCGACCTCGTCGTCGCGCCCGCGCTCACCGACGTCGTCGGCCCCCGCGTCGTGATCCGTCCCGTGGCCGGACTGCCTCTCCTGCACGTGGACCGGCCCGAGCTGCGCGGCATCCGGCACGCCGGCAAGGCCCTGTTCGACCGCGGCAGCGCGGCCCTCGGCCTGTTCTTGCTGTCCCCGCTGTTCCTCCTCGTGGCCATCGCCATCAAGGTCGACGACCCGGGTCCGGTGTTCTTCCGGCAGACCCGCGTCGGCCGCGACGGCCGCGAGTTCTCGATGGTGAAGTTCCGCTCGATGGTCACCGACGCCGAGAAGCTCCTCATCGACCTGCGTGAGCAGTCCGAGGGCAACGGCCTGCTGTTCAAGATGCGCCGCGACCCCCGGGTCACCCGGATGGGGGCGCTGCTGCGCCGCTACTCCCTCGACGAGCTGCCCCAGCTGTTCAACGTCGTCGGCGGCAGCATGTCGCTCGTCGGTCCCCGGCCCCCGCTGCCCCGAGAGGTCGCGGAGTACGGCGAGGACCTGCGGCGCCGGCTGCTGGTCAAGCCGGGCCTGACGGGTCTGTGGCAGGTCTCCGGGCGGTCGGACCTCGACCTCGAGGAGTCGACGCGGCTGGACCTGCAGTACGTGGAGAACTGGTCGCCCGCCTTCGACGTCATGATCCTCGCCAAGACGGCCCAGGCCGTCTTCGGCGGGCGTGGGGCTTACTGAGCGTGACGGTGGCGGCGGTCGGTGTGTGCGGTGTCTCACCGTGGGCCGGCGTTCACGTCTTGCGTCCGTCCCCGACGGCCTGGCTACTATGCGCACTGCCAGGTGACCAGAAGTGACTGCCTTGCGCCGAACGATGCATCAATCAGAGCAACGATCCGAGGAGGAGCGCGCGTGACGACCAGCACGGACCAGCTGCCCGCCACGTCCTCCACCTCCTCGTCGTCCGCCCCGACCCTGTCCGTCGTCGTCCCGGCGCACGACGAGGGCCGCACGCTCGGCCGCACCCTCGCCGCCCTGGCCTCCGCGGCCGGCGCCGAGGCGCCCGAGGTCGTCGTCGTGGCCAACGGCTGCAGCGACGACACCGCCGACGTCGCCCGTGCCGCCGGCGCCCGCGTCGTCGAGCTGGGGCAGGCGTCCAAGGCCGCCGCGCTGCGCGCCGGGGACGAGGCCGCGACGGCGTTCCCCCGCGTCTACCTCGACGCCGACATCGTCCTGACCCCCGGCACGCTGGCCCACCTCGCCGAGCGGTTGCGCGAGGGTGACGTCCACGCGGCGTCGCCGAGCATCCGCTTCGACCTGCGGGGTTCCTCCTGGCCCGTCCGGGCCTTCTACCGCGCCTACGCCGAACTGCCGTACGTGCGGTCCGGTCTCGTGGGGCTCGGCGTGTACGGGATGTCGCAGGAGGGTCGTTCGCGCTTCTCCGAGTTCCCCGACGTCACGAGCGACGACCTCTTCGTGCAGCGGCTGTTCGCCGAGCACGAGCGCGGCACCAGCGACGGGGAGTTCGTCGTCGCCGCACCCAGGAACCTGCGCAACCTCCTCAAGGTGCGCACGAGGACCGCGTCGGGGAACGCGGAACTCAGCAGGACCGAGCACCACGACGAACGAGGCGCCGGGGGGCGCCCGGTGACCGTCGACGCGTCGCAGGACGACGCGACGGCCGCTGCCGGTGGGAGCGCCACGGGGACCGCACCAACCTTCGACCGGTCCACGTCGGGAACGACGTCGGCCCTGGCGAAGCTCGCCCTGACCCGCCCACGACTGCTTCCGTCCGCCGCCGTCTACACCGCCGTCACCATCGCGTCCCGGATCTCCGCTCGCCGCAGGCAGACCACCGCCTGGCAGCGGGACACGTCCACTCGCTGACCGGCTCCCTGGGAGATCACATGGTTCTCTTCTCTGGCCCTTCGCGATCCTTGGCCTCGCTACGCTCCGTGACGTCCTTGGACCTGACGGCGATCGACGACCTGGGGGTCGAGTCCCCGCGGCAGCGTCAGCAGGTGACGGTCGACGACGTCGACTTCGACGCCCTGCGCGAGACCGAGGTCGTCGAGCACGTCATGGTCGCCCTCGAGGAGGGGCGGGGCGGAAACCTCATCACCCCCAACGTCGACATCCTCCGGCAGTTGCGGCAGCCGCAGCTGCGGGAACTGGCCGAACAGGCCGAACTCGTCGTCCCGGACGGCATGCCGATCGTGTGGGCGAGCAGGATCCAGGGCGAGGAACTGCCCGAACGTGTCACGGGTTCCTCGCTCATCTGGTCGCTGTCGGAAGCGGCTGCCCGGTCGGACCGGTCGCTGTACCTGCTCGGAGGCGCGGAGGGGATCGCCGAGCGTGCAGCGGACCGGTTGACCGAGGAGTACGAGGGGCTCGAGGTCGCGGGCGTGCACTGCCCGCCCTTCGGTTTCGAGAAGCGTCCCGAGACCCTCGAGGAGACCGTCAACGCGGTCGTCGAGGCCAAGCCCGACATCGTCTTCGTCGCCCTGGGGTTCCCCAAGCAGGAACACCTGATGCAGCACCTGCGCCGGCACCTCCCGAACACCTGGTTCGTCGGGTGCGGGGGCACCCTGACGATGGTCGCCGGCGAGGTCTCGCGCGCGCCGCTGTGGATCCAGCGCAGCGGGCTCGAGTGGGTGCACCGGCTCGTCATGGAACCGCGGCGCATGGCCAAGCGGTACCTGGTGCACGACCTGCCGTACGCGGCGGGGTTGTTCTCCCGGAGCGTCAGGAAGAGGTTGCGCGGAAGCGCCGACGCCTGCTGACTCCGCCGTCCACATCGGTGGACGCTTCTGCAGTCGCGTCTGCGCGGCTAGAATTCGTGTGCTCGTGATGGCCGACGGCGACCTGACGGTGCATCTCCATGATCGCCAGCAGGAAGGTTCGAACTTGCAAGAGTCGCGTGAGCACGAGCAGCACCGCGGGGACGGGCGGCCAGAGGTCGCTTACCTGGTGAGCGCCTATCCCACGATCTCCCACGCGTTCATCGAACGCGAGGTCACGGCGTTGCGCGACCTCGGCGTGATCGTGCACACGTTCTCCGTGCGCCCGTCTCCACCCTCCGAGCTGTTGTCGCGCAACGCCCGTGAAGAAGCGCGGACCACCACTGCGCTCCTCGGACGCGGGCGGACGGAGTACCTGCGCACCATCGGACGCCTCGTGCACGAGCGTCCCTCGGCCGTTGTCGGCGAACTGGCACGGGCGCTGTCGACGGGACCGCGTTCTGCGAAGGCGCGCGTGTGGCAGGTCTTCTACCTCGTCGAGGCCGCAGTGCTGCGCCAGGAACTCCTCGGCCGAGGCGTGCGACACGTGCACGTCCACTTCGCGAACAACGGCGCGGACATCGCGCGCCGCGTCGTGTCCCTGGGACGAGCGCTCGACGGCCCGGACGCCGGGTGGTCCTGGTCGTTCAGCATGCACGGACCGACGGAGTTCGCCGATCCCGAGCGCTTCGACCTGCCGGCCAAGGCGTCCTCAGCGTCCGCCATCGCGTGCATCAGCGACTACTGCCGGCGAGAGGTGCTCTCCGGCGTGCCGGCCGCAGAACGCCCCGGCACCGCCATCGTCCGGATGAGCGTCGACGCCGACCGGTTCCCGGGCCGTGCGGACGCGCGTCGCGACCGGGCCGCGGGTGCGCTCCGGATCCTGTTCGTCGGTCGCCTCGTCGGGGAGAAGGGGCCCGAGGTCCTCCTCGAGGCCACCGATCACCTTCGCCTCAGTGGTGTCGAGGTCGACGTGGTGGTCGTCGGCAGAGGGCCGCTGGAGGCGGAACTGCGACAGGCCGTCGTCGACCGGAACCTCGGGGACGTCGTGCGGTTGGTCGGAGCCGTGGGTCAGGACGAGCTGCCCGACTGGTACGCCTGGGCAGACGTGTTCTGCCTCCCGAGC
The DNA here is from genome assembly GCF_040702905.1 of Kineococcus sp. NPDC059986. Classification (NCBI taxonomy): domain Bacteria; kingdom Bacillati; phylum Actinomycetota; class Actinomycetes; order Kineosporiales; family Kineosporiaceae; genus Kineococcus; species Kineococcus sp. NPDC059986. Next base: position 36,704 of record NZ_JBFBND010000018.1, read on the forward strand.
TACGAGGAAGGGGTCCCCGTCGTGCTCATGGAGGCGATGTCCTCAGAACTCCCGGTGGTGACGACGCGGATCGCTGGGATCCCTGAACTCGTCGACAACGAGTCCGGAACGCTCGTGGAGGCAGGCGACGCGTCTGCGGTGGCTGCCGCCCTGGCGCGGTACGCCTCCGACCCGGAACTGCGCGAGAGCGCGGGTCGCGCCGGTCGCAAGCGGGTCCGGTCCGAGTTCGCGCCCCTGCCCAACGCGGAAGCCCTGCTCGACCTGTTCCGGTCCTCGACCAGCGCTCGTCCCGTCGCACTCGTGGAGGGTTCGCTGTGAGTGTCGAACTGGGCCTCGGAGTCCGTCCCGCCGTCCGGCGCGCTCGCGACTGGGTGCGTCGGCGCCCCGCCGTCGTGCGTGGGGCCCGTGAGCTCCCCGCCGCCGGCGAGGGCATCTCCTACCTCGGTTTCGCCGGTCAGCGCAACATCGGGGACGACGCCATCCTCGAGGCCCACCAGCGTTGGACCTTGGGACGTCCCGTCAACCAGCTGCCGGTGCACCACGTGCCGGAGGTCCTCTCCCGGGCACGAGCTGCGGGTCCCAACCCGGTCCTGCTCGGTGGGGGGACGCTGGTCGGTCGAGCCGACTGGCTGGCGCGGGTGAAAGCGTTCGACGGTGCGGGGCTCGCTTCTTCCTGGTCCCTCATGGGTGTCGGGGTCGAGGACCCCACGTTCAGCGGCCGGCGGGTCCACGCGTCGTGGGACGACCTCAAGGCGTGGGCCGACGTCCTGCCCACCTTCGGCGAGGTCACCGTCAGAGGCCCCCTGTCACAGGGCATCCTCGCCGAGGTCGGCGTGGACAGCCGTGTCGTCGGCGATCCCGCCCTGTTCTTCGCCCACGACCGCGTACCCGTGGAGACCGACGGGGACCTGGTCGGCATGAGTGTCGCCGTTCCCGAGGACGTGTGGGGTGGTGACCCCGGTGCCGTGGTGACCGCCCTGTCGGAGGCGGCGCGTCTCCTCGTGCAGCAGGGGAGGCGGGTCCGCCTCCTCGCCATGCACCCCGCAGACCTCGCGCCGTCGGAGGCCGTCGCACGGGCGGTGGGTCGTGGTGAGGCGGTCGAGGTGCTGTCCCCGCCGACGACGGACGACTTCGTGTCGGCGGTCCGAGACTGCTCGGTGGTCGTCGGTCAGCGGTTGCACGCGGTGGTGCTGGCGAGTGCGGTCGGGGTCCCCAGCCTGGCCATCGAGTACCGCCCGAAGTGCCTGGACTTCCAGCTCTCGATCGACCGCGGTGACTGGACCCTCAGCACGCGTGGGCTCGACGCGGGCGACGTCGTCGAGCGCGCCCAGGAGCTCCTGGAGCAGCGTGACGAGCACAGCGCAGCCGTGCAGGTGGGCGTCGCCCGCCTCGTCGGGGAGTTGTCGGCCGACGCGGTCCGCGTTCGTCGACGAGTGGGGCTGGACCGGGACGGGAGCGCTTGAACGTGAGGAGTGCAGTGAAGGGATCCGACGCCTCGGCGGTCGACGTCTTCCTCAACGTGCAGGGCCTGTCGGACAACCCCTACCCGGCGCGGTGGGCGCAGGCGTGGTGCGCTGCAGGCGCGACCGTCCGCCCGTTCTCCCTCAAGCAGCTCGTGCGCCACCGCGCCGGTGGACGAGGGTGGGTCGACCTGCAGTGGCCCGAGTGGGTCCTCAACGGAGGCCACCCCTGGCGTGAGGCCGGTCGCCTACTCCTGGCCAGCGCGGTGGCGCGTCTGGTCGGCCACCGGGTGGTGCTGACCGTGCACAACATCGCAGGGCACGACGTGCGTCGACGGCGCGCCGAGAAGGGGCTGTGGGCCGTCCTGGGTGCCCTGGCCACGCACGTCCACTGCTTCACCCGGGCCGGGGCCGAGGAGTTCCTCGCGGTCACGCCCACCGCCCGCCGCGCACGCGTCGTCGTCATCCCCCACGGCCACTACCGCGACGTCGTGGGACAGGTGCCCTCCTCGGAGCACTCCCGCAGCGACCTGGGAGTGCCGACCTCGGGTGAGGTCGTCACGCTCTTCGGCAAGCTCAAGGCGTACAAGGGGGTGAGCACCCTCGTCGACGCACTCGCCGGTTGCGACGCCTCGGCCCCGGTCCACCTGCTCCTGGCGGGGGCGCCGGCGGACGAGGAGACGAGGACCTACCTCGCCGGTGTGCAGCGGCGCACGGCGACGACCGTTCTTCCCCGCTACCTGAGCCAGTCCGAACTCACCGCAGCGATCGCAGCGTGCGACCTCGTCGTCCTGCCCTACGCCCGCGTCACGAACTCGGGGAGTGCTCTCATGGCGCTGTCCGTGGGTCGGCCGGTCCTGCTGCCCCGGACACCCGTCTTCGAAGAACTGCAGACCGAGGTCGGACGGGAGTGGGTCCACCTGTACGACGGGCAGCTCGACGGTTCCGACGTGGAGCACGCCCTGGCCGACCCGGCCGCAGGGCGGCCCGACCTCAGCTGGTGCGACTGGGAAGAGGTCACCGTGCGACTCGCGGAGCTGATGGGCACCCGCCCGACCGTGGACGTCTCCGCTCACGTCGTCACCACGGCGTCGGCCGCGGCGGTGGCGCTGTGAACGCGGCACCGGGTGCGGGCAGGGCTCCGTCCATGCGGTCGACGGTCCTGCAGGGGCTCAGTTGGTCGGCGGCGCAGAAGTGGGCGTCGAGGCTCGCGGGTCTCGCCTCGTTCATCGTGCTGAGCCGCTTGCTGGACCCGAAGGACTTCGGTCTCGTGGCCCTGGCCTCGGCCGTCGTGACGGTGCTCCAGCTCGTCACCGACGGTGGGTTCTCGGCCTACCTCATCCAGACGCGGGAGATCGGGGACCGGACGATCAGCACGGCCTTCTGGACGGCCCTGCTGGTGAGCGTCGTGAGTTCCGTCGCCGTCGTCGTCACGGCTCCCGTCTTCGCTCTCCTCTTCCACGAGCCGGGGCTGACCCCGGTGCTGATGGTGCTGGCGATCGGTGTCCTGATCACCGGGCTGAGCAGCGTCCAGGCCGCCTTGCTCGCCCGCGAGCTGCGCTTCAAGCAACTGGCGAAGCTCCAGGTGGGTGCGAGCGTGCTGAGCACCGTCGCGGCCCTCACGGCCGCCTTCCTCGGAGCAGGCGTCTGGGCCCTCGTCATCCAGAGCCTGGTCCTCGCCGTGGCCACGACGGTCATGCTCTGGATCGCTTCGTCGTGGCGACCGAGCCGGGTCTGGGACAAGGCGGAGTCCAAGGCGATGCTCTCCTACAGCTGGAAGGTCCTGGGGGCCAACCTGCTGAACCAGGTGCGCGACCGTGGGGAGCAGTTCATCATCGCCGCCATCGGCGGGACGGTCCTGCTCGGTTACTGGACGATCGCCTCGCGGATCCTGCAGATCATGATGGAACTGACCGTGACCGTCCTGCAGTCGGTGACGCTCCCGGTGTTCTCCCGCCTCAAGGACGATCCCGAACGTCTCCGGCGCGGTTACCGTCTGGTGCTGACGTACACGGCTGCGATCGTCGTCCCCGTGGTGGTCCTCGCCAGCCAGACCAGCCCCACGCTCGTGCCCCTCGTCTTCGGTGACAAGTGGCAGCCCAGCGCCGACGTCGCCGCGGTCATCACGCTGACGGGTTTCGCGTGGGCGATGAACTCCTTCGACAGGTCCCTCTACCAGGCGTTCGCCCGCCCGGGCGTCGACCTCGTGCTGTCCAGCGTCATCGCCGTGCTCCAGGTGGTCACCGTCTTGATCGTCGCTCCCTACGGTCTCGTCGCCCTCGCGGTGGCGAGCATCGCCCGGGCCTACGGTGTCTGGCCCTTCCGCCTGGCCGTCCTGAAGCGGGTCTGCGGGCTGCCGTGGTCCTCCTACACGGGTTTCCCGCCCATCGTCCTGGCTGGGGCGCTCTCGGCCGGTGCGATGGTCCTGGTCAAGCACTGGTTCTCCGCGCCCACCTGGGGTCAGGTGGCCGTGCTCTGCCTCGCGGGGGGCGTCACCTACGTCGTGTTCGCCTCCTTGTTCTCGCCGGACGTCCGTCGGCTGGCCGGAGAGGCCCGCGGTGTCCTGCGCCGCAAGCGCGGTGGAACGCCGACCGAGCTGAGTGTGCGTGAGCGCGCCGGCGTCGACTCCTGAAGGGCTCCCGGTGTTCTGCTTCATCACCTCCGTGCGTCACCCGCGCAACTCCCAGGACTACGGAAGGGTCGAGTCGCTCCTGCGGGCGACCTTGGCCTCGGTCTGTGCGCAGACCGTTCCCGACTTCCGGGTCGTGGTCGTGTGCAACCAGGTGCCGTCCGGGAAGTTCCCCGACCAGGTGGAGTTCGTCCAGGTCGACTTCCCTCCGCCTTCCGACGTGAGCGGTCCGGCGACGGGTCGCGAGGCCGTCTTGCGCGACAAGGGGACCAAGCTCGCCGTGGCGCTGCTCGCAGCGCAGAGGCACCGGCCGCGTCACGTCATGAAGTTCGACGCCGACGACTTCGTCAGTCGTCGGATCGTGGAGCACGTGGCGGGGTCGGACGGCCCAGGCTGGTACGTGCGGGACGGTTTCGTCGTCTCCTCGGCCACAGGACTGATCACTCTCACCCACGACTTCGTGGACCGGTGCGGGACCTCGGAGATCATCGCCAACGACGTCTTCCCTCTCCCCGCAGAGGTTCCCGGCCTCGGCGCCTCCCAGGACGAGCTGCTCGACCGACTGGGTCCCTTCCTCGTGCGTGACCTGCTCGGGTCCCACCGGCACAGCCGGAACCACCTGGCTGAGCGGGGCACGCCGCTCAGCCCCCTGCCGTTCCCCGGCGCGGTCTACAGCATCAGCACCGGGGAGAATCACTCCGGTCGCACGTGGATGGACCGTGGGCGGCCGGTGAGTCGGGCGGTCGCGGAGGAGTTCGGCATCGGGCACCTGCGCAACGCGTCGGCCTGGGGCCACTGGGCGCGGCAGGACGCGAGGGCGGCCCTGGGTAGGGTTCGGCGAGTGGTCGGCAGGACGCCGGCGTGAGCGACGTCGGGCCACCGGCGTGCGCGGGACGACCTCAGGAAGAGGAGGAGGCCACGTGGTGGGAACGACGGTCAGCCTGATCATCAGGACGTACGACTCGGTACGGACACTGGGTGCGTCGATCGAATCCATCCGCGCTCAGACGGTCCCGGCCCACGTGATCGTGGTCGACTCGGGGTCGACCGACGGCACGCTGCACCTGGCGCAACGCGACGCCGACGAAGTCGTGCAGATCCGGCACCAGGACTTCACCTACGGCCACGCGCTCAACGTGGGGGCGGCTGCCGCCCGGACGCCCGTGCACGGTGCCTTGTCCAGCCACGCAGTGCTTCCCAGGCCGGACTGGCTCGAGATCGCCCTGTCGCACATCGAGGCTGGGGCCGTTGCGGCCTGTGGTGCCGACAGCGATCCCCTGCACGCGCCGCTGACGGCGCCGGTCCGCGCTGACGCCCGGTACCTGGCGCGCCACCGCTACTGGGGGCTGACGAACACCGCGGACGTCTGGGACGCCGCCGCGTGGCGACGAGAGCCCTTCGACGAGGCCCTCGTCGCCTCGGAGGACCAGGAGTGGTCCTGGCGTGCCGTCGCCGAGGGGGGCTGGATCGTCGTGGACCCGGCGCTGCTCGTGAGTGGGGGGCACCGGCGCACCGCCGGCATGCGCGCCTACCACCGGCGCATGGTCTCCGAGATCCGAGCCCTCGAGCACGTGCGGCCGCTGCAGCAGTACTCCGTCGTCGACGCCGTCGGTGACTGGGTCCGGCGCGAACCGCGAGACCCCTTCATCTCCCGGGCACGCCGTCTGGGGCGCACCCGTCTCCTGGACGCCGCAGCCCGTTGGGACGCCGGTCGCCGGAGTGCACAGGGCAGTCCGTCCACCTCGCGGTTCGCGAACGGACGGGAGGACGAGCGTGCCGGAACCCGGTGAGTCCAGGGCGCTGCGCACGGCCGCGGTCCTCCCGGTCCGCGGACACGGCGCCATGCTCGACGCGGTCATGGCGTGCCTACGGGCGCAGAGCGTGACTCTGGACGAGGTCGTCGTGGTCGACGACGCCCCGGTCCCGACCCTGGGACCGGTCGAAGGGGCCACGGTCGTGCCCAGCCACGGTGCGGGCCCGTACGCCGCCCGGAACGTCGGCGTGGCGGCGACCGACGCCGACGTGGTCTTCTTCCTCGACGCCCGCAGTCGTCCTCGCCCCGAGTGGGTGGAGAGGACCCTGGAGCGTTTCGCCGACGCGCAGGTGGGGATCGTCGGCTCGGACACCCTCGTGCGCGGTGGCACCTCGCTCGCGGAACGAGCCAGCGAGGTGCAGCAGTTCAGCCGTCTCGACAAGTACGTGGCCAACCCCTTCTTCCTCCCGTACCTGCCGACCTGCAACCTCGCGGTGCGGCGCTCCGACTTCGACGCGGTGGACGGTTTCTCGAGCGTCCGCAGCGGAGGTGACGCCGACCTCTGCTGGCGCCTGCAGAGGACGACGGGGCACCGGCTGGACGTCGTCCCGGACGTCCTCATGGAGTGGGTGCCCCGGGACGCTGCCCGCCAGCTCCTCGAGCAGAACTACCGCTACGGCAAGAGCCACCACGGCCTCCGTCGCGACTGGTCCGGACGCGGGCTGGACGTGGTCCCCCCGCTGCCGGGGTGGCGCCTGGCGGCCCGTACCGGCCGGGCGGTCCTGCGCTTCGGTGCAGCCGTCCCGCGCGGACGGGACGCGCAAGCCGAGCAGTTCGTCGCCCTGGCCGGTGTCTGCTTCGACTGGGGCTACTGGCGTGCCCACCGTCGCGGTCGGGCCGGTACGGCGGCCTGACCGGTCAGGTCACGGGAGCTGGGAGCCCGTGCCCTCGGCCGGATCCGAGGGCACCGCGTCGTAGACCTCGGCGGCGTCCAGGACGGGCGGCGGAACGGAGACCTGCACCGCCTCGGGGAGCCGGTCACCGGTCCGTCGCTTCTTGACGATCCGAGCGGGGTTCCCGGCGACCACCGTCCACGGAGGGACGTCGGAGACCACGACGGAACCCGCGCCGACGATGCTGCCGGTGCCGATGCGGCGTCCTGGCAGGACGATGCAGCCGGCGCCGATCCAGACGTCGTCCTCGATGACGATCGGCCGGTCCTCGCGGAACCCCTGCTGGTTCATGGGGACGTCGACACGTCGCGTCTCGTGCGCCGACGCCAGCAGGACGCACCGCGGTCCCATCATCACGTCGGCGCCGATGTGCACGGGGCCGATCACGAGGGCGTCCATGCCGATGTCGGACCGGTCCCCGACGCGCACACCCTTGCCCGATCCGAACCAAGCGCCGTGCTCGATGTTGACGTCGACGCCGCACTCGTCGAGCATCCACCGAGCAGTCAGGGCCCGGGCCCGTCGCGCCATCCTGCCGCCGGGCCGAGGGCTCCAGGGCAGGTGCCGACCCACCCCCAGGTAGGCGGCCGCTGCGGCCAGGCGTTGCGCTCTGCGGGTACTTCCCATCTCCGGCCGGCTCTCGACATCGTGCCGCGGTGCAGCGTCGGTGCTCACCGTTCCCACCTCTCGTCCTGCGCCACTACCTCTGCGACGCAACGCCCTCGAGCGCAAGCCGTTCTTGTCTAGAAGACGAAACGTAGGGGATCAGGGCAACTCCAGCCAACAACCAGGTCAGCGTGTTGGGCAGCGGGTAGGGCACGGGGCTCAACATCAACGTCACACCCCAGACCGCCGTCATGCCGAGCGACACCGCCCGCCAGCCGACGAGTTCGGCGTCCCGGTAGTTCTGGGGGAGCAGGACCCTGGCGGGGCCCAGGATGATGCACGCCACGAAGAGCGCGGCTCCCGGCAGGCCCAACTCCGCGGCGCGGCTCAGGAAGACGTTGTGCACCTCGATCTTCACGTTCGTGATGCCGTACGTGTCCGCCTGTCGAACCCAGTCCTCGGAGACGTCCAGGAACTTCATCCAGCCGACGCCCGTCAGCGGTTCCTGTTCGACGATGCGCAGTGCCGCGTCGTTGGTGTTGTAGCGGTCCAGGACCGAGCGGGACGTCCCGGCCCGTTCGGTGACGCTCGCCTGCAGGCCGGGGACGACGGCGAGGGCGATGGCGACAGCCGCTGCGCCCCCGGCCAGGGCGACGGGGATGTAGCGGCGCAGCGCCGGCGTCATGACCATCGCGATCACGGAACCCAGGACGAGACCGACCCACACCGAGCGCGTGAGCGACATGAGCACCCCGCCCGCGCTGAGGACGACGACCGCGGCCGACACGACCCGCCAGGTTCCTCGGAACCGGGTCACGGCCAGTGCGGCCGCGAAGAAGCATGCGGCGCAGGCCATCCCCATGGCTTCGGACGCCGCGAAGGGACCCCGTGCGCGGCCGAACTGAATGCCCACGCTGGGGTCCCCGATGTAGCTGGGGAACACGAGCGACCACAGCTTCAGCGTCTCGAGCACCGCGGTCACGCCGAGGTAGAGGCCGAGGACGACGAGGGTCTTGAGGAGGAGGGCGCGGTGTTCAGCCTTCGCGAAGACGATCGGCGCGAGGCAGAACATCACGAAGGGGACCAGGAGGCGGTCCAGCAGCGCGAAGAGGCCGTAGCTGTTCAGGAGCGTTCCGTGTCCAGCCGCGGAGATCGTCGCCAGTGCGAGCAGTCCGAACATCGCGCCGTGCACCGGGCGCAGGACCAGGCTCCGCCGCTTCCACGCCCAGGGGTCGAGGGCGAGGAGGAGGACGCCGCCGAAGAACGAGATCCGGTCGAGCCCGAGGGGAACTCCGAGGCGGTCCCAGTGGCCCGAGAAGATGTTGAAGACGATCGTGGCGAGGAAGCACCACACGTACGCAGGCGTCGAACGCCACGAGCTCGTCGTCACCGGGGCCGGTGTGGTGTCCCGGGCTTCCGAGACGTCAGACGTCGTCATGCCCGGGCTCAGAGCCGGTGGGGCGAGCCGGCGACCGTCGAGGACCGGGGAGACTCCTCGTCGAGGTGGATGGAGGTCGCGTCGGAGCGGGACGCCTCGGACCGGAGCCTGCGTCGTTCGAGGACCGTGGCGAGGACGAGAGCCAGCACACCTCCGACGCCGGCGCCAGCCAACCCGTTGCGCTGCAGCGTGCTGGAGAAGTCGGTCCGGGAGATCTGGGCCTCGCGGACGATGCTCAGCCCACCGACGGCAGACGTCTGCGTGGTGGCGTTCCGGTACTGCTCTCCCAGGGCCTCCTGCTGCACCTTCAGGACGTCGAGCTGGGTCGACTGCTGCTGCAGCGTGGTCTGGGCGGCGGCCAGCGCCTCGGCGTTGCCGCGACCGGCCTGCGCCGCGCCGATCGCCGATTGCGCGTTGATGACGGCCTGCTGCGTCGCCTGCACCTGCCCGCTGATGTCGGTGTAGCGCTGCAGCAGCTCCTGCGGGTTCGTGTAGGTGGCGTTGACCTGGTCGACGAGCTGCTTCGCCACCGCCTCCGCCGCCTGCGTGGCCGCGGACGCGGTCTTGGCGTCCACCTCCACCATGACGACGCTGGACCCGGCGATCGGGGAGGCGGAGATCCTGGTCACACTGCTGGTGCGGTTCCCGAGCACCGGGGTGAGGTCGTTCTGGGCCTGCCGGTCGTTGACGTACCGCGAGATGTCGGACGCGAGCTGCTGGGACGCGTTCGTGTAGCCGGCCACGACGCGTGCGTCGAGGCTCTGGCTTCCCACGGCCACCCGGGCTTCGCCGGTGTACGTCGTCGGTGTGAGGTAGGCAGAACCGGCGCCGGCCCCGGCGCCGACGACGATCAAGAGAGCGGCGAGCTTCCACCGTCGGGCGAGGGCGCTGAGCGGACTCACAGTGGTGTCGGTCACCTGGGCCACGGATGATGCTCCATCTGGTCGGCGGGCTCGCTTCGGGTAGTCGGACCGAGGCAGAGAGTACCCACATCCGCTGGGTGGCGAGGATCTCTCGCCACGAACAGCTCATGATGGTGACGGGGAGTGATATTCCTGGGGGCGTTCTCGGAGGCTGGCGACCGAGAGTGAAGGTGGGCCCTTGCTGCGGCTCTGGAGGCGCCGGACCCACCCCCACATCGGGGACGCGTCTCAGGACAGGTACGCAGCCGCCCAGTCCGCGTGGTCGCCGGTGTTGGTGTCTCCCGCGTTCGTGACGACGAGCCGGATCTCGGTGGCACCGGAGACGTCCACGAGGAGGCTCTTCGCCGCCTGCCCCCCACGCAGCACGCCGCTGTCGGCGAGCAGGGTGGAGCCGTTCCACACCTGGAACACGACCGAACCGCTGGAGCCGACCTCGGAGTCCACGCCCACCTCGGCCGAGAAGGTCGAGAAGCCGCCCACCGGGACGACGACCTCGGACGGCGCGTGCACGCCCAGGCCGGTCGAGTAGGTGCGTCCGGCGATCTTCAGGACGCGGCCGTCGCCGGCCTTGAGCTCACCGTTGCTGCGGTCCTTCTCGACCGGGCCCCAACCGTTGCGGACGGTGCGGAAGGCCGTGGACGACACGGGGACCAGCGTGGGTGCGGT
>NZ_JBFBND010000018.1:47229-95098 GCF_040702905.1 Kineococcus sp. NPDC059986
GTGGTGGGTGCGGTGGTGGGTGCGGTGGTGGGTGCGGTGGTGGGTGCGGTGGTGGGTGCGGTGGTGGGTGCGGTGGTGGGTGCGGTGGTGGGTGCGGTGGTGGGTGCGCCGAGGAGTCGAGCCCCGCCCCAGTCGGCGTGGTCACCAGAGGTGCCGTCGCCGCCGTCGGTGACCACCAGACGGATCTCGGTGGCGCCCGAGACGTCGACGGACAGGTGTCGCGCCGTGGAGCCGGCCCGGACCACGGAGGTCTCGGCCAGGAGAGTCTCGCCGTTCCACACCTGGAAGGCGGCGCTCCCGCGCGGGAGGACCTCGTCGTCGATGCCGACGTCCGCCACGAAGGTGGTCGCCCCGCCGGTCGGGACGACGATCTCCGAATCCGCGTGCACACCGAAGCCCTTGGCGAAGGCCTGTCCCGCCACGGTCAGCGTGCCTCCGTCCGCCTCTCCGAGTTCGCCGTTGCTGCGGTCGGGTTCGGCCGGGCCCCAGCCGTTGCGGACCACGCGGTACGTGGCGTCGGACGCGTACGTGACGCTGCTCGTCGGGGTGGGCGTCGGGGTTGCGGTCGGAGTCGGGGTGGGCGTCGGACCGGCCGCGGTGGACGGTCGCAGCAGTCGCGCGTCGGCCCAGTCGGCGTGGTCGGCGGAGTTGCCGTCCCCGGCGTTCGTCACGACGAGGCGCACTTCGGAGGCCCCCCGGACGTCCACGGACAGCGGCTTGGCGACCTGGCCACCGCGCAGCACCCCGCTGTCGGCGAGCTTCGTGGTGCCGTTCCAGACCTGGAAGACCACGGAACCGCTGGTGCCCACCTCGCTGTCGACCCCCACCTTCGCCGTGAGCGTGGTGGCGCCGTGCGTCGGGACGACGACTTCGGACCCGGCGTGGACCCCCAGGCCCTTGGCGTAGGTGATGGCGCCGATCTGGAGGCGGCGACCGTCACCGGCCGCGATGTCACCGTTGCTGCGGTCCTTCTCGACCGGCCCCCACCCGTTCTTGACGGTCCGGAAGTCCCCGTCGGAGACGTAGCTCACGTCCATGCCGTCGGGGTCGTGGTCGGTCCACACACCTCCGTCGGTGCCCTCGAGCACGTCCGGTTTGCCGTAGTCCTTGGGCAGGGCCTGGAGAGAGGCCCAGGGGAAGTTCTTCATCAGGTTGTAGCTCGGGGTGCTGCCCATGAGCGCCTTCCAGGGGTCGACACCCGTGGCGGCGATGGCGGCCGCGGGGCTCTCCGCCACCACCGCTGTGCAACCGGCCTTGTCGGTCACGATGAATCCGTACTTCTGCGCAGCCTTGGCGATCATCTTCGCGATGGGGTGGATCTTCAAGGCGTCGACGTCGATGCTCGGGTCGAGGCGCAGGCGGGTTCCCTCGGGAACGCGGTTCTCCGAGGTGTCCGTGCCGTCGCTGCGCTGGGCGGGGTAGCTGAACTCGTCGGCCTTCCCCGGGGTGGGGAGGTGGAGAGCGAGGGCGTGGTCGATGGTGCCGGACTCGACGTCGGCGATGCCGACCGTTCCGCCGGCGACGGCGAGGCCGCTCGCGCTGGCGCCGAAACTCGCGGGGAAGTACCCGTGGCTCTTGGACACGTCGTCGATGCGGCCGCCCCAGCAGGCGCTCCAGGCGCCGTCCACCTTCTTGGTGACCCAGAACTCCCAGAGCTGGTCGGTGCTGGGGGAGTAGATGGTGAGCTGGCTGTCGCTGCCCTTGGCGGGGACGGCGTCGGCGGGGATGGGGACCTGGGTGAACTGGCCCCCCTCGCCCAGGAGTCCCGGTGGCGTCGAGGACTTCCCCTGGCAGTTGTTCCAGGTGACGTCCACCCGAGGCTGCGTGGCGGGAACTGTGTAGAAGCTGGTGCTGTACTGGTAGGCGTTGAACGCGGCCACGCCGCCGTAGAACTGGGCGGTCTGGTCGACGACGGTCTGGACCATGCCCGTGCTGTTCGTGCCGAGGGGGGCGCCGGACACGTCGAGCTTCCACGCCGTGCCCGCGCTGAAGACGCCTCCGCTGGGCATCCCCGGTTCCACTGAGGTCGGGACGACCACGGCCGTCGACCCGGACGAGGACGCCTCGGCCACGGCGGCGTTCGGGACGACGAGGGAGGTGGCGAGCAGGATGGCGGCCGCGAGGCGCGAGCGGTTCACAGGGGCTCCAGGTGGCGAGTTGTCATCGACACCTGCTGATCGGGCCCACCGGGTACCGAACTTCACCCGGGTGGCGGAGTTTCACCCTCGTGCGGCCACCTCGACGCCCTCGTCACAACCCGTCGTCCAGGGGACGCGGAACTCCGCGGACCCCGTGAACTCGTTCGGCCGAGTCGTGTTCGTCGCATTCCGTGACCGAGTACTCCGTCACGTAGTTCCTGGGGCGACCATCGGGAGCGCTGCGTCACGGGTCAGGCGGCGGGCACCCTGTCAGCCGCGCGGAACCAGCAGTGGGCGCACGTGGTCCAGGACGGCGGGGTCGCGGGTCACGTCGAACTTCCGGGCGAAGAAGGCCCCCGCCGCGGTCGCCGCCGGGAGGTCCGCGGCGGACAGGGTGTCGGGGCTCAGCCGGTCCGCCGACGTCCAGCGCGTGAAGGTCAGGTTGGGTCGGAGCTCGTACCGGTGCGGCAGTGCGTCGACGACCGTCTGGAAGAACATCTCGTCCGGCACCTGCACGTGCCGGAAGAAGCGGACGAGACGAGGGTGGGTGTCGACGAAGTCGAGCACGTCCTTCGCGCAGGGGTGGGGCATCGTCCACCACTGGGAACCCGCGTGCGGCACCGCTCCCTCCAGTGCCGTCAGCTTGCGCGCGGGGAGACGACCGAGGAGCCGGTTCACCCGGTGGGCCACCCGGCTGTGGCGGTTCCTCGGGGCGTAGTGCCACTGCTCCAGGCGGGACATCGGCTTGCCGCGGGCCTCGTCGGGCATCAGCCAGCTGTTCATGCGGACGTGGCCCGAGGCCAGCTCGGCACGCAGCTCCGACGCAGGCCGCACCGGCAGGTCCGAACCGCTGAGCAGGACGTAGTGGTCGGCCGGCGCCTCCTGCACGGCCTCCCGCAGCGCCGTGAGGGTGGCGGCGACGACGCCGAAACCACCCCACCGGACCGGGTGGCGTCGGGTGGTCGCGCGGGCAGCGGGGGCATGCGCTCGCACCACGTCGAGGAAGGGTTCGGCGTCGACCTTCGCGTCGACGTGGACGACGGCTCGTGCCTCGCCGTCCAGCAGGAGGTCCAGCAGGCTCGACAGTTGCTGGGGGTTCTGGTGGGCCAGGACCAGGTAGGTCAGCTGCATGACGTGATCCTGGCACGAGTCGTCCGAGCGCCTGCCGTGTGCGCCCGAGGAGGTCAGATCCAGCTCGGCAACCACATCCGCCGGGCCCAGCTCTCGTACGGGATCACCTGCGCGGTGTAGATCGGCCAGAAGAACGCGAAGCACGCGACGCACAGCACGACCACCGTTCCGGCGACGGCCGCGCCCACCCGGCGCCGCAGCAGCGCCGACTCGACGCTGACGCCCTTGCGCAGCACCGCCGTGCTCGGATCGGGCCCCAGCACGAGGCCCAGCAGGTACACCACGGCGAGCACCACGAACGGCACGAAGACGACGGCGTAGAACGTGAAGATCGTCCGGTGCTGGTACTGGAACCAGGGCAGGTACGCCCCGACGTACCCGGCGAGGATCGCGCCGGCCCGCCAGTCGCGGGCGAACGCCCACCGGAACAGCAGCACCGCGAGGGCGATGAGTCCGACCCACCACAGGACCGGGGTGCCCAGGCTCGTGATGGCCTTCGAGCAGTTGTCGACGGTGCAGCCGTCGACGCCGTTCGCCTTGCTCTCGTAGAAGAAGGACGTCGGCCGTCCCTGCACGAGCCACGACCACGGGTTGGCCGAGTAGGGGTGCGGGCTGTCGAGGCCGACGTGGAACGCGTAGGCCTGCTGGTGGTAGTGCCACAGGCTGCGCAAGGCGTCCGGGACGACGGACCCCGCTCCACGGGAGGGGTGCACGGCGCCCCAGTCGCGGTCCCAGCCCTGGTCGCTGCGGAACCAGCCGACCCAGCTCGCCAGGTAGACGCCGATCGCGACCGGGACGAGCACCAGGAAGGCGCCGATGCCGTCGCGCCAGACGGCGGCGGCGAACCACGGCCTGACACCGACGGCCCGACGTGCGCCGGCGTCCCACAGGACCGTCATGAGGCCGAACACGGCCAGGACGTAGATGCCGGACCACTTCACCCCGCACGCCAGACCGAGGCTCACGCCGGCCGCGAGCCGGTAGCCGCGGAAGCCGATCCGCGGGCCGAGGCCGTCGGCGCCGTGCTCCGCGACGGCGCGCGCCAGTCGTTCCCGCGCGTGGTCGCGGTCGATGAGGAGGAGCGCGAAGGCGACGAGCACCCACCACATGAGGAAGATGTCGAGCAGGCTCGTCCGGCTCTCGACGAAGTGCTCCCCGTCGAACGTCAGCAGCACAGCGGCGGTCACGCCGAGCAGGGTCGAGCGGAAGAGGCGGCGGGCGACGCGGCCGATGAGGAGGATCGACAGCGTCCCGATGACGGCGGCGGAGAAGCGCCAGCCGAAGGAGGAGTCGATGCCGAACAGCCACTCCCCGGCGGCGATCATCCACTTGCCGACGGGCGGGTGGACGACGAAGTCGCCCGTCGTCCCGAAGACGTCCGGCGTCCCGGCGGTGAAGAGCTCGTCCGGCTTCGCGATGCTGCTGTCGTTGCGCAGTTCCACGCCGTACTTCAGCAGCGAGTAGGCCTGCTTGACGTAGTACGTCTCGTCGAAGACGAGCTGGTGAGGTCGGCCGAGTTGGAAGAAGCGGAGGAAGCCCGCCACCGCCGTCACCGCCAGGAGCGGCAGCCACGACCGCTTCCAGGACTCGCCGTCGATCTCGGACGGACCGCCGAAGAGCCTGGCCCGCGGCCGCAGGTCGGGTGCGGGCACGGGGCTGGCGGGCAGAGGGCTCACCCGGGCATCGTAGGTGGGTGCGGTGCGGGGCCGCCCGAGTCGGTCCGGGGTCAGCTGCGGCGGGCGGGAACCGCTGAGTCGAGGCGGGGCGGTGACCACGGCGGCGACAGCAGACCCGGTACCCGTATGAGGTGTCGACGCAGCGCGACCACGACGCCGGTGCCGGCGGCGACGAGGAGGGCCGGGGCGATCCACCGCAGGGGGTCGGTCAGGGACGTTCCGGCCGCCGGGGCGAGGGCGAGGACGAGGAGCGCCAGCACCACCTCGTGCGCGAGGTAGAGCGGCAGGGTGTTGCGGCCGAGGGACGCCAGGGGGCGTCCGAGCCTCGTCCCCGACAGGGCGGCAGCCGCGGCCACTCCCGCGGCGACCGCGCCCACACCCAGCACGGTGCGCACGCCGAAGACCTGCATCCACCCCGAGTGCGCAGCAACCAGTGCCGTCGTCCCGACCAGCAGGACGAGGGCCCCCGCCCGCCGTGGCCTCGCCCACTCCTGCGACAGCCGGAACGCCGTCGTGCGCAGGCGCAGGCCGGCGGCGAAGAACCCGAAGAGCAGGAGGCAGTTGTTCCAGACGAAGCTGGCGCTCACCACGTCCGTGCAGGCCACCGCGGACACCGCGGCGGCCGCGGGCAGGAGGAACGCGGAGGGCACGGGGCGCAGAACCTTGCCGGCCGCTGTGAACAGCGCCAGCAGCAGGAGGTACCAGTGGCCGTTCTCCGGCAGGAGGAAGGTCGACTGGATCCAGTGCGCGAAACCTCGTGGGGCCCCCTGACGTTCGTAGGGGACCAGGCTGAAGACGGCGAAGGCGAGACTGGCCCACAGCACGTAGAGGTACAGGTTCGACCCCAGGCGACCCGGGACGAGTTCCCGCCAGCTCCGTTCGACCGCGCGACTCGCCAGGAGTCCGGAGAGGAAGAAGAAGAGGGGCATGCGGAGCGGTTGGGCGGCGCCGTTGACGAGGTCCCAGGCGGCGTTCTCGAAACCGGCCGCCGCGGCGAAGAGCGTGGCGTGGTAGAGGACGACCAGGAGGATGCTGGCGCCGCGAGCGGTGTCGATCCACTCGAGCCGGGTGCGGGAGGAGGGCAGGACGGCTCCTGTCGACGAGGTGACGATCGGACCGGCGGACGACGTGGTCAGACGTGACGTCCTTCGACGGCTGCTTCCGGAACGCGTCCTCTCGCCGGGATGGTCCTCGTCGCGGAGGTGACCACCGTCGCTCCCGGTTCGACGTCCTTGACGACGACTGCGTTCGCGCCGACCTTGCAGCCCGCCCCGAGGTCGATCGGCCCCAGGACAGCTGCCCCCGCGCCGAGGTAGACGCCGTCGGCGATGTGGGGCGGGCGCGCGCCGTTGCGGACGCCGATCGTCACGCGGTGGTGCAGGGTCACGTTGGCGCCGATGCGGGCATCGGGGTGGACGATGACACCGCGCCCCGCGTGCGGCAGTTTCATGCCGGGCCCGACGACGACGCTGCGCGGCAGTTCGGCCCCGATCGTGTTGCGGGTCCACAGCTGGTCGACCACTCCGTGCACCCGCCGCAGCGCGAAGGCCGCGGCACCTGGCCGGTCGTGCAGGACCTGCCCGAACCGCCAGATGGCCAAGGTGGCGATCGACTCACGGGACGGCCGGTTCAGGGGCAGGTCGCTGCGGGTCAGCTCAAGCCACTCGCGCCACCACGGTCTGCTCACGGGTGTCCTCCCGCTCGGGTCGTCCTTCGGGTCGTGTCGAGCGGGAGGCTACCGCGAGCTGCTCAGAACGTCACAGACCGTCGTCCCGGTTCAGCGCTTCGGCGAAGCGGGCTTGCCCCAGTCCGCGGGCAGTGCCTGCAGCTTGCTCCAGGGGAAGTCCTTCATGATCAGGTAGTCGGGCTTGCCCTGCATCATGGCCTTCCACGGGTCGACCCCCGTGGCCGCGATGGTCGCGGCCGGGCTCTCCGCGGTGACCGCGACGCAGCCGGCCTTGTCCGTGACGATGAACCCGTACTTCTGTGCGGCCTTGGCGACCATCGTCGCGATGGGGGTCAGCTTGAGCTTGTCGACGTCGATGCTCGGGTCGAGGCGCAGTCGCGTTCCCTCGGGGACGCGGCCGGCCGACTTGTCGTACCCGTCGCTGCGTTGAGCGGGCCAGCTGACCTCGTTCCAGTTCCCCGGTGCCGGGATCGCCAGGGCGAGGGCGTGGTCGATCCTCCCGGCCTGGGCCTCCTTGATGCCGATGGTGCCACCGACGATGGCCATGCCGCTGGCACTGGCACCGAACCCGCCCGAGAAGTAGCCCGGGTCGCTGGAGACCTTGTCGATCCGACCGCCCCAGCACGCCTGCCAGGTCCCGTCGACCTTCTTCGCCTGCCAGAACTCCCACAGCTGGTCGGTGCCGGGGGAGTAGACGGTCAGCTCGCCGTCGGTTCCCGCGGCGGGCACGGCGTCGGCAGGGATGGGTACCTGGGTGAACTGACCACCCGGACCGGTCAACCCCGCGGGGGTGTAGCTCTTCTTCTGGCAGTTCTGCCAACGGACGTCCACCGTCGGCGTTCCGGCGGGAACCGTGTAGACGCTCGTGCTGTAGCGGTAGGCGTTGAAGGCGGCCACGCCGCCGTAGTACTTGGCGGCCTGGTCGGCGACGTTGGCCACCATCGCCGCGGAGTTCTGGTGCTGCGGGGCGGTGGTGACGACCTGCTTCCAGGCACTCGTGGCGCCGAAGGGGGTCCCCACCGGACCGCGGAAGTCGGCGAGCAGGTTCTGGCCGGCGTGCGGCGACAGGACGCGGCGGCCGAGCAGGACGCGGCCGTCGGCGGCGCTCGCGCTCGTCGCGGTGACGACGCCTCCGGCCAGGACGGCCGTGGCGGCGAGCGCCGCGGCCAGGCGGCGGGGCGTGCGGGGCATCGGGACTCCTCGGAGCGTGGTGGTGGGCGGATCGCGGTTCCGGCGGGCGGGACCGCACCCCAGGCATCGGCGCGACCGGTGCGCCCTGCAAGGAACGGACGCCTGATCGGGCGGGTGCTTCACCCGGTCGGAAGGACGTACGTGCGGTGTCGGCGACGGTGTGTGACGCGCGGGGCGCCGACGGCGCGGACGGTGGCACCCGTCGCGACCAGCGAGTGACGCTCACCGAGCGTGGTGTACTGGCGCTCACTGGTCCGTCCGGTTGCCGGTGGGACCAGTGACAGCACGTCGCGTGACCGCGAGCCCTCGGCGTCGAGGCGGATCTGCCCGCCCCTGGGTCCGCCCCGCCCCGAAGGACCGTGTCGGCCCCCTGGACGGTGACCACCACGACGGACGAGGAGAGCGCCCTGGACACCGCAGCGCCCGAGACCCCGAGACCGGCTCCCTGGCGGAGTCGGCGCCCCCGCTGGTTGCTGGCGCTGATCGCCGCCGCTCTGGTGCTCGTGCTCGCCGTGGTCGTCTGGGTGCAGCGCACGACCCGGGACGACGGGGCCCCGGCCCCGGCCCCGACCCCGACGCCGCAGGTGGCGCAGGACTACCCCTTCGGGTCGGGCAGTGTCTGGCGGACACCGGTGACGGACGCACCCGTCAACCGCGATTCCGCGGCCATGGTCCGGGGCCTGGTCGAGCAGGTGGACGCGCACTGGGGTGGCGTCGCGGCGTTCAACGTCGACCAGTTCACCGCGTCCTGGTACACCGTCCCGGCCGGTCAGCCGACGGTCGACGTCGCGTGGAACAACTGCCAGAAGAAGACGTGGACTCCGGCCGGCCTGCTCGGGAAGGGGGGACAGTTCACCTCCGTGCCGATCCCTGCGGACGCCCGGCCGTCGCCCGGCAGCGACGGCCAGCTGACCGTCTACTCGCCCAGCACCGACCAGTTGTGGGAGCTGTGGCGCGTGAAGAAGGGCGACACCGGCTGGAGCGCCTGTTGGGGCGGACGCATCGACGAGGTGTCGAAGAGCCGGGGGTACTTCCGCGACGGTTTCGGGGCCAGCGGGAGCGGGTTGGCCATGTCTGCGGGAACGGTGTGGGTGGACGACGTGCGCCGCGGCCGCATCGACCACGCCCTGGGTCTGGCCATCGTGTCCCCGGCGACGTGGAACCGCGTGAGTTGGCCGGCCCAGCGCAGCGACGGCCACAACGACGCCGATCACGCTCTGCCCGAAGGGATCCGCCTGCGCCTCCCCGCGGACCTCGACGTCAGCTCGCTGGGTCTCACGCCCCTGGCCGAGATGGTCGCGCGCGCCGCCCAGGAGTACGGCTTCATCGTGACCGACCAGGCGGGCGCCGTGAACGTCGGTGGCCAGATCGGTCAGCCCGTGGCGGACGACCCGGACTTCTGGCAGCGGACCATGCGTGGGGTGCCGTCGTACGAGGTGCTCAAGGGTTTCCCGTGGGACCGTCTGGAAGTCCTGCCCGAGAACTGGGGCAAGCCCCGACCCACGGCATCGCCGAGCGCAGGTGCGGGTTCCACGTCGAGCGTGTCCTCCGCCACTCCGTGAGCGGGACGCCCCGGGCACCTCGGCGAGGACGCTGCGTCCGCCCGGCGTCCTTGCGTCCGCGGAGGACTGCCCCTACGTTGACGTCGCACCCCGGCGTTCGGACTGGAAGGACCATGACCGCCTGTGGCTGAGTCTGCCGGGCGAAAGCCCTTGCTCGTCACTCTCCATGCTCGGGGTCACGGCAGGTGGAACGCCACGGCCGACGTCGTCTCGACGGCGGACCACCCTCGTTGGCTGCCCTGGATGGTCAGTCTGCTGCGCGCCAGTCCGGGTCGGCGGGCCTTCATCGTCCGAGGGACGTCGGGGCTGTCGGAGGGCTACCGGGACCTCATCGCCGCCGGGATCCTGCGGAGGGTCCACCCGAAGGCTCGTGTCGTCGTCTCGGACGCGACCATCGAGCCGGGGAGCGCGGCGCTGGCAGCGCGCCTCCCGTCCACCGTGACGCGGTGGGTCGAGCAGGCGTCGAAGGCCCTGGTGCGCTTCGCGGACGGCCCTGGCGTCGTCTGGTGCGTCCTCTCGCGCGACGAGGTGACGACGTTCGTGCGGGCCTGGGGCGTCAGGCGCGGGACCGTTCGCTTCACGCCCTTCTCCCACACCCTGTTCACGCTGCCGAGCCCGGACGAGGTCCACGTCGGCGACCACGTCTTCGCAGGAGGGAACAGCCTGCGTGACTACGACCTCCTGGTCGAGGCCCTGAAGGACCTCCCGGTCCGCGTGGACGTCGCGACCTCGTGGGTCCCGGCTGCCAGTCCTGGGAACATGACCTTCGAGTCGACGAGCCACGAGGAGTTCATGCGCCGCTTGTACGGCTGCAGCGTGCTGGTCGTGCCCATGCGGCAGGCTGCGCGCAGCACCGGCCAGGCCACGTACCTCAACGGCATGGCGCTCGGCAAGGTGGTCATCGTCAACGAGGTGCCCGGTGTCCGCGACTACATCGACCACGACGTGACGGGCCTCATCGTCACGACGGCCGACGAGATGCGTGCAGCCGTCCTCGACGTGCTGGACCCCTCGCGGGCCGAGCACTACGCACGCATGAGGGCTGCGGCGCAGGCGGCGGTCCGCGATCGCCTGTCGCCCGACCGCTACCTCGACCGGCTGCTGGACGTCGCGCTGGAGCAGGAGGAGTGACGAGGCGCCCAGACGCCGTCGTCCGCCGTCGGATGACGGCGATCGACCGGCCGACGCCGTTCCCCTCGGGCCCCGCCGCGACGTCGCCTGGTCCGTGAGGTCAGGACGAGAAGCCGGCGTTCGCCCAGTCGGCGTGGTCCCCTGAGACGCCGTTGCCGCCGTCGGTGACCACGAGCCGGATCTCGGAGACGCCGGTCACGTCCGCCACGACGGTGCGGGCGGCCTCACCGCCCCGGACCAGGCCGCTGTCGGCCAGCTTCTTGCCACCGCTCCACACCTGGAACTGGACGCTGCCGCGGGTCCCGACCTCGGCGTCGATCCCGACCTTGGCGGAGAACGTCTTCGCGCCCCCGACGGGGACCACGATCTCCGACGCGGCGTGCACGCCGAAGCCCTTGGCGTACACGGTGCCGCCGACCTTGAGGGCCTTGCCGTCGCCGGCCGCCTGCTCGCCGTTGCTGCGGTCCTTCTCCGCAGGGCCCCAGCCGTTGCGGAGCACGCGGTAGGCGGTGTCCGAGGCGTACTTGCCGATCGGGCCGACGGCGGTGGTCGGCGTCGGTGTGGCGCCGTCGCTGCCGGTGGTGGTCGAGGACGGCTTGCCGTAGTCCTTGGGGAGGGCCTGGAGCTTGTCCCAGGGGAAGTTCTTCATCACCGAGTAGCTCGGAGTGCTGCCCAGCAACGCCTTCCACGGGTCCACGCCCGTCGCCGCGATCGCCGCGGCCGGGCTCTCGGCCACGACCGCGGTGCATCCGGCCTTGTCCGTGACGATGAATCCGTACTTCTGCGCGGCCTTGGCCACCATCTTCGCCACGGGGTGCATGCTCAGGGCGTCGACGTCGATGCTCGGGTCCAGACGCAGCCGGGTCCCCTCCGGGACGCGCGCGGCGGAGGTGTCGTAGCCGTCGCTGCGCTGAGCCGGGTAGCTGAACTCCTTCCAGTTGCCCGGAGTGGGGATGTGCAGGGCCAGCGCATGGTCGATGACGCCCGACTGCACGTCCTTGATGCCCACGGTCCCCCCGGCGACGGCCAGCCCGCTGGCGCTCGCCCCGAACCCGTCGTGGAAGAACCCCTCGCTGTAGGAGACTCCGTCGATGCGGCCGCCCCAGCAGGCGCTCCAGACGCCGTTCACCTTCTTGGTGACCCAGAACTCCCAGAGCTGGTCGGTGCTGGGGGAGTAGATGGTGAGCTGGCTGTCGCTGCCCTTGGCGGGGACGGCGTCGGCGGGGATGGGGACCTGGGTGAACTGGCCTCCGGGACCGAGCAGGCCCGCGGGCGTCCACGACTTGCCCTGGCAGTTGTCCCACCGGACGTCGACCTTCGGCGTGCCGGCCGAGACCGTGTAGACGCTCGTGGAGTACTGGTACGCGTTGAACGCGGCGACACCGCCGTACTGTGCCGCGGTCTGCGTCGCGACGTTCTTCACCATCGCGGCCGAGTTCGCGTTCTTCGGCGCCTTGCTGACGTCGAGCCGCCAGGCCGTGCCCTGCGAGAAGACCCCACCGACGGGCATGGTCCGGGCGAGGACGGAGACCTCTGTCGTGCCTGTAACGGAGGCCGCCGGTGCCGCGATGGCACCTGTGGCGGCGGTCGTGGACAGGGCGACGGCGGCGGACGTGGCGAGAGCGAGGGCAACGGGCAGACGGCGGAGCATGAGCAGGCCTCCAGTGACGACAAGGTTCGGGCAGCACTGAACCCATCGGGACGTGGGGCCTCGACCTTCAGTCGACCCGGGGTGTCTGCACCCGTGCGCACCACCCCGCGGGTCACCCGGTCACCGCGGGTAGTGGCTCATCCGACCGTGATCGCCGACCCGCAGACCGGTCTGCCGTCCCTGGTGAGGCACGATGACGGGCGTGGACGTGCAGCAGGCCCCCGGCCGACTCGTGCTGGCGGGGACGCCGATCGGCAACGCCGGGGACGCGACGACGCGCCTGGTGGACCTGCTGGGCAGCGCGGACGTCGTCGCGGCCGAGGACACACGCCGCCTGCACCGGCTCGCCTCGATGCTGGGGGTCGTCCCGAAGGGCAAGGTGCTGAGCTACCACGAGCACAACGAGGTCGAGCGCACCCCCGAGTTGGTGGACCTCGTGCGCTCTGGATCGACTGTCGCCCTGGTGACCGACGCCGGCATGCCCTCGGTCTCGGACCCGGGCTACCGGCTGGTCAGAGCCTGCGTGGACGCCGAGCTCCCGGTCACGGTCGTCCCAGGTCCCTCGGCCGTGCTGACGGCTCTCGCGGTGTCGGGGCTGCCCAGCGACCGCTTCGCCTTCGAGGGCTTCGCACCGCGCAAGCCGGGGGAGCGTGGCCGCACCTTCGCGGCGCTCGCGGCCGACGAGCGGACGCTGGTCTTCTTCGAGTCCCCGCACCGGACGGCCACGACGCTGGCCGCGATGGCGGACGCCTTCGGGGCCGACCGCAGCGCCGCCGTCTGCCGTGAGCTGACGAAGACGTACGAGGAGGTCGTGCGGGGGCCCCTGGGAGAGCTGGCTGCCTGGGCCGCCGCGGGGGAGGTCCGCGGCGAGGTCTGCCTGGTGGTCGCCGGGTCCTCCGGTGCTCCGAGCCGGCAGCCGGGCGAACTCGTCGAGGAGGTCCTCGCGCTCGTCTCGTCCGGCTACCGGCTGAAGGACGCCGTCAGGGTGACGGCCGACCGCGGCGGGGTGCCGTCCCGCACGCTCTACGACGAGGTCGTGGCGCGCCGGAAGGGCTGATCCGCTCGGTCACGGCTTGCCGTAGTCCTTCGGCAGGGCCTGCAGGGACTTCCAGGGGAAACCGGCCATGACGCTGTAGCCGGGGGTCCCGTCGAGGAGCCCGTCCCACGGGTCCTTGCCGGTCGCGGCTTCCACAGCGGCGGGGCTCTCGGCCACGACCGAGGTGCAGCCGCCGGTGTCCGTGACGATGAAGCCGTACTTCTGCGCAGCGAGGGCGATCATGCGCGCCACCGGGTGCAGGTCCAGCGCGTCGACGTCGACCGAGGACGGCAGTCGCAACCGCGTGCCGGTGGGGATGCTGTCGGCCCCCTCCACCCAGCCGTCGCCACGCGAGGCGGGGTAGCTCGTCCCCCGTCCCATCTCCGGCAGGGAGAGGGCGATGGCGTGGTCGATGGATCCGCGACGGACCTCGTCGATGCCGATGGTGCCGCCCGAGATGGCCAGCCCGCTGGCACTGGCGCCGAAGGTGCCCGAGAAGCGACCCTGGCTGCGGGACACGTGGTCGATCCGGCCGCCCCAGCAGGCCTGCCAGTGCGAGCCGACGCGCTTGGCCTGCCAGAACTCCCAGAGCTGGTCGGTGGACGGGGAGTACACCGTCAGCTGGCCGTCGGTCCCGGCGGCTGGTACCGCGTCGGCGGGCACGGGGACCTTCGAGAACTGCCCGCCGCTGCCGAGGAGTCCCGTGGGGGTGAAGGACATCGACTGGCAGTTGGTCCACGTGACGTCGACCCGCGGCTGGCCGGCCGGGACGGTGTAGAAGCTCGTCGTGTACTGGTCGACGTTGAAGGCGGCGACACCGCCGTAGCGTGCCGCCGTCTGCCGGGCGACGCTGGCGACCATCCCGCGGGAGCGGTCGTTGACCGGGGCGTCACGGACGTCGAGGCGCCAGGCGGTGCCGGCGCCGAACGGGCCGCCGACCGGCATGGTGACCGCTTCCCGGCCGGCGGCGGAGGCGGGTTCGGCGGCAGCCGTCAGGGGCAGGGCGAGGGCGATGACAGCCGCGAGGGGGAGGAGGGCGTGGCGGGGGAGCCGTGGGGTCATGGGTCCTCGAAGGTCGGGGAGGACGGGTGAGGGTGGACCCGGGGGGCGGTCCACCGTGTGCGCACCGTCACACCGGTGCGCCTCGTTCACCCGTTCGGGCGAACGAAACCCTCCCTCAAACACGCTCCGTAGTCACGTTCACGGTGCGTGACGCTTCCCACGTTGCCGTGAAACGTCTCAGCGTCGTAGCCCTTCGCGTCAGTGGTCCACCGCCTTCTCCGCCCCCGCCCCGGTGAGGCTCCGCACCTCCATCTCCGCGGCCCGCCGCTCGTTCCCCCGCTCGCGCCCGGTGACCGACCCGAGCCAGCCGAGGAAGAACGCCAGCGGGATGGTCACGAGGCCGGGGTTCTCCAGCGGGAACCACGAGAAGTCGACGGAGGTGTCGCGGATCATCGACAGCGAGGCGCCGGTCACGGGGTCGACCTTCCCCGACACGACGGGGGAGGACACGATGAGCACGAGGCAGGACAGGAGCCCGCCGTACATGCTCCACAGCGCACCGCGCGTCGTGAACCGCGGCCAGAACAGCGAGTAGAGGATGGTCGGCAGGTTCGCGCTGGCCGCCACGGCGAAGGCCAGGGCGACGAGGAACGCGACGTTCTGCCCGTTGGCGAAGATCCCGCCGACGATGGCGACCGCGCCGATGACGACGACGGTGATCCGGGCCACGCGGACCTCCGCGGCGGGATCGGCCTTGCCTCGCTTGATGACGGACGCGTAGACGTCGTGCGCGAACGACGCGCTGGCGGTGATCGCCAGTCCGGCGACGACGGCGAGGATCGTCGCGAACGCGACGGCCGCGATGACGCCGAGCAGGATGGTGCCGCCGAGTTCGTAGGCCAGCAGGGGAGCGGCGGAGTTCACCTTGCCCGGTGCGGCGAGGATCGCCTCCTTGCCGACGAGGGCACCCGCGCCGTAGCCCAGGACGAGGGTGAACAGGTAGAAGAACCCGATGATCCAGATGGCCCACACGACGCTGCGGCGGGCCTCCTTCGACGTCGGCACCGTGTAGAACCGCATGAGCACGTGCGGGAGGCCCGCGGTCCCGAGGACGAGCGCGAGGGACAGCGAGAGGAAGTTCAGCTTCGAGACCTCCGTGGCGCCGTACTGCGCGCCCGGCCCGAGCAGCGCCTCACCCGCGGACCCCGGGGCGGCGACGGCCGCGCCGAGCAGGTCGGACAGGTTGAACCCGTACCGCGCCAGCACCCACACGGTCATCGCCCCGGCGCCGGCCACGAGCAGGCACGCCTTGATGATCTGCACCCACGTCGTCCCCTTCATCCCCCCGATGAGGACGTAGACGATCATCAACGCGCCGACGACGGCGATGACGACGTTCTGCCCTGCGCTGGAGTCGATCCCGAGCAGGAGGGCGACGAGCCCTCCGGCTCCGGCCATCTGCGCCAGCAGGTAGAAGAACGACACCGCGAGGGTCGAGACGGCCGCGGCCAGGCGCACCGGACGTTCCTTGAGCCGGAAGCTGAGGACGTCGGCCATCGTGAACCGGCCGGTGTTGCGCAGCAGTTCGGCCACGAGCAGCAGGGCCACGAGCCAGGCGACGAGGAACCCGATGGAGTACAGGAACCCGTCGTAGCCGTAGACGGCGATGGCGCCGGCGATCCCCAGGAAACTGGCCGCGGACAGGTAGTCGCCCGCGATCGCGACCCCGTTCTGCGGGCCCGTGAAGGACCGTCCCCCGGCGTAGAAGTCCGCCGCGGTGCGGTTGTTCCGGCTCGCGCGCAGGACGACGGCGAGGGTCACCGCGACGAACACGGCGAAGATGGCGATGTTGACGAGGGGTTCACCGATGTCGGTCACGGACGGGCCTCCCGGTCGTGGTCCTGGGGACTGGCCGCCGTCCGCCCGTCGCGCACGTCGGTCGTGCCGTGCGGCCCGTGGCCCTCGACCCGTGCGCGCAACGCCTCGGCGGCGGGGTCGAACCGACGGTTCGCCCACCGCACGTAGACGGTCGTGATGACGAACGTGGAGACGAACTGCCCGAGGCCGAGCAGCAGGCCGACGGTGATGTTCGAGTCGCCGACCCGGGTGCTCATGAACCCGTGCGCGTAGTCGGCCAGCAGCACGTACGCCGCGTACCAGACGAGGAACACCGCGGCCAGCGGCAGGACGAACCGCCGGAACCGGCGGCGCAGGGCCTGGAACTCGGCGGAGGTGCGCACCTCCTCGTACGAGTCGGGTGCGGTCCCGCGGGGGACCTCGGGCTCAGCCATCGGTGACCTCCTCGTCAACGTGGCCCCGAGGCTAACCCGCTTCCTGGCCGGCTTCCAGACGACACACAGGCTCGGCCGCGTCGGGGACCGGCAGGGGGGTGGCCCGGAAGACGCCCTCGGGGTCGTAGCGCGCCTTCAGCTCGAGCAGCCGGACGGTGTTGGGGCCGTAGACGTCGGCGATCTGGGGGTGCTCGTCGGGCCCGAGGAGGTTGACGCTCCCGCCCCCGAGGGCGGTCCAGGCCAGTCGGGCCCCCACCCGGTCGGCCCACATCCGCTGCCCTGCAGCGTGGTCGCCGTCTTCCCAGCTCGCCACGACCTCCGCCACGAGGTGCGGTCGGCGCAGCGGCAGTGCCGAGGATGCGGGGTCGACGCGGTCGGCCGCGCCGTGGAAGTCGTGCAGCCACACCCGCGAGCCCGGGGACGGCAGCGTCTCCCCGGCCTCCAGGAGCGCGCGCACCGTGGGGGCGTCGAGCCGTTCGAGGGTGCGGGTGCGCACCACCTCCTGCCGGCCCGGCCCGTCCGGTTCCAGGGCACGGTCCTCGTCGCCGAGGAGCGAGACGAGCGACAGCGGTGCGACGTCGTCGACCACGGGCGTCCCGAGCGCCCGCAGTTCCGGCACCGGACCGGGTCGGTGCGTCCAGGCGGCCGGATCACCCGACCACACCGGCTGCACGACGACGACCGACCGGCCGGCGCGGTCCCGGCGGACGCCCGACCGCACCGTCAGCTCGTCGGGTGCCGACCGCAGCAGGTCTCCCAGACCCCCGAGCACGGACCGGGCCTGCGACCACGGGTAGACCAGCGTCCCGCCCACGAGGACGCGGGCGCGGTGCAGCGCCAGGCGGGCCGACACGACGACGCCGAAGTTCCCGCCGCCACCGCGCAGGGCCCACAGCAGGTCGGGGTCCTCGTCGGTGTCGACGCTGCGTCCGTCGGCGAGCACGACGACGGCGCCGAGCAGGTTGTCGGCCGCGAGACCGGCGCGACCGGCGAGCGGTCCGTAGCCCCCGCCCAGGCTGAGGCCGACGAGCCCGGCCCCTCCGCGCCACCCGGTGACCGGCACCAGACCGTGCGGGGCGGCCGCGGCCGCCACGTCGAGGCTGCTCACCCCGCCGCCCACGTGGGCCGTGGCCGCCGCGGGGTCGACGGTGACCTGCCGCAGGTCCCGCACGTCGACGACGACCCCGCCGGCGACGAGGGAGCGCCCCGCCCAGTCGTGGCCCCGGCCGAGGACGGACAGCGGCAGTCCCGCCGCACCCGCGGTCCGGACCGCCAGTCCGACGTCCGCCCCGTCCCGGCAGCGGACGAGGACGGCGGGACGGGTGCGGGGGGCCGTGGTGGGCAGTCGGCACGCCTCGTCGAGGGCCGCGGGGTCGTCGACGACCCGTCCGTCCGGGATGCGGTCCTGCAGCTCCCGGACGACCGCCTCGACGACGCCGTCCTGCACGCGACCGAACCGCACGCGACCGTCCCTTCCCCCCCGGCTGTGAGCCAGCCGTGGAGCGATCCTCTCCGACCGGTTCACCGGAGTGCAACTCCGGTGAACGCCGCGAGGAGGGCGGGGCCGCTGCGCCGCAACGGTTCGGTGCGTCGGGTAACCTCTTCGCCGTGCCCCTGCCGCCCGACGGCCGCCGCGCCGAGGTCGCGCGGGCGAACCGCTCCTCCGTCGTGGACGCCGCCCGCCGGCTGTTCGCCGAGCAGGGCTACTTCACCACGACCGTCGAGCAGATCGCCCGCCTCGCGGGGGTGGCGCCGGCCACCGTCTACGCCACGACGGGCGGCAAGCAGGGTCTGCTCTTCGAGCTCGTCGAGGCCTGGTCCACGACGCCGGCCGTCCGGGAGGCGCTCGAGGGAGTCGACCGCTGCCACCGCGTCGAGGACGTGCTGGCCGAGCTCTCGGCCGGGGTCGGCCGGATCCGCGAGGAGTGGGGCGACGTCATCGAGGTGGTCCTGACGACCGCCCCGCACGAACCCGCCGTGGCCGCGCGCGTGCTCGAGGTCCGCGACGGGTACGAGGCCGACGTCGACCGGTGCGTGCGCCGCATCCTCGACCTCACCGACCGGCCGCAGGTCCACCGCGAGGTCCTGGACGTCCTCTGGTTCTACTTCGGGTTCCGCGCCTACGCGCTGCTCGTGCGCGACCGCGGCTGGGACGGGGAGCGGGCCGAGGCCTGGCTCGTCCGGCAGGCCCTGCGCGCCGTCGAGGACGTCCTCGACGACCACACCACCGGCAGCCTCACGGCCTGACCGCCAGGACCCACGTCCGCACGGGTGGGCGCGGTCCCGGCCGGGCTGCGACAGTGACCGGCGTGACCCCCTCCCGCCAGACCCCCTCGTCGCCCACGCCCGCGCCGCGTGACGTCGCCGTCGTCGGCGGTGACGTCCTCACCCTCGACCCGCAGTGGCGCGGTGGCTTGGTCCGGGGCACGGTCCTCGTCCGTGACGGGCGCATCACCGCCGTGGGTCCCGGGGTGCCCGTCCCGTCCGGTGTGCCCGTCGTGGACGCCGCAGGGTGCTGGGTCCTGCCCGGTTTCGTGGACCCGCACACCCACCTCGGGGTGCACGCCGAGGGGGAGGGCTGGCAGGGCGCGGACGTCAACGAGAAGGGCGAACCCCGCGGGGCGCGGCTGCGCACCTGGGACGGGGTCGATCCCGCCGATCGGGGTTTCGGCGACGCCCTGAGCGCCGGGGTGACGACGGTTGCGGTGCTCCCGGGCTCGGCGAACGTCGTCGGCGGTCAGACGAGCGCCCTGAAGACGTGGGGCGCCACGGTCGACGCGATGCTCCTGCGCGCGCCCCTGGGCGTGAAGAGCGCGCTGGGGGAGAACCCCAAGAAGAACTCCTCGGGTGGGCGCGGCCCGGGGACCCGGATGGGTGTGGCCGCGGCGCTGCGGGACGCCTTCGCTGCGGCGCAACGCTTCGCGGCGGACCGGGACCGTGCGCTCGCCGCCGGGGAGCGCCCGGGCCCGGTGACGGGGAGCGACCGCGACGCGGAGGTGCTGGCCCGGGTCCTGGCGGGGGAGCTCCTCTGGCACCAGCACGCCCACCGCGCCGACGACATCGCGACCGCCGTGAGGCTGGCCGACGAGTTCGGCCACCGGCTCGTGCTCAACCACGTCACGGAGGGCCACCTCGTCCTGGACCTGCTGCGCGAGCGCGGCCTGCCGGCCGTCGTCGGCCCCCTGCTCACGTCGCGGTCCAAACCCGAGCTGCGGAACCGCTCGCTGGCCGTCGCCGGGCTGCTGGCCGGGGCCGGACTCGAGGTCGCGCTGACGACCGACCACCCGGTCGTGCCGATCCAGTACCTGCCCGTCTCGGCGGCGTTCGCGGTCAAGGAGGGGCTGGACCCCGACGAGGCCCTGCGCGCGCTCACCCTCAACCCGGCCCGCATCCTCGGTCTCGACGACCGCGTCGGTTCCCTCACCCCCGGCCTGGACGGCGACGTCGTCGTCTGGTCCGGCAACCCCCTCGACGTGATGTCCCGCGCCCTGCACGTCGTCCTCGGCGGCCGGTCGGTCTACCGGTGGGACGGGCGCGGCGAGGTCCTGGGACACGACGGGGCGTGGACCCCGCTGTGACGCGCGCCACGCACGGCACCCCGGGACCTCGCCGGACGTTGACCCCGGCGTGAGCGACCAGGACCAGAGCTTCCTCGCCCTCGTCAACGCGGGGGCCGGGTCGGCCAAGGCCGATGCCGTGGACGCCGTCGTCGGCGAGCTCGGCCGCACCGGCGCCGTGGAGCTGCGCCGCACCGGGGGGCTCGACGAACTGCGCGACGCGCTGCTGGGCGCGGGCGGGCGGCGGATCGTCCTCATGGGCGGCGACGGGTCCCTGCACGCTGCGCTGCAACTGCTCTGGGACGCCGGCCGGGCGTGGGAGGTCGGGCCGCTGGGCATCGTCCCGCTCGGCACGGGCAACGACCTGGCCCGTTCGTTGCGGCTGCCGCTGGACCCCGTGGCCGCGGCCCGGGTCGTCGCCACCGGGCGGCCCCGCGGGTTGGAACTGCTCGTCGACTCCCGGGACCGCATCACCGTGAACACCGTGCACGCCGGGATCGGCGCGTCGGCGACCGCGAAGGCGCAGCGGTTGAAGAAGGGGTTGAAGGCGCTGGCCTACCCCGTCGGGGCCGCCTGGGCCGGGATCAGCGCGGGCCGGGGTTTCCGCCTGCGCGTCGAGGTGGACGGTCAGGTCGTCGTGCCGGGTCCCGAACCCGTCCTCATGGTCGGCATCGGCATCGGCGGCACGATCGGCGGCGGCAACCCCCTCGTGCCGGGCGCCGACCCGCACGACGGGGTCGCCGACGTCGTGGTGAGCACGTCCACGGGCCCGTTCGCGCGGCTCGGGTTCGCGGCCGGTCTGCGGCGCGGCGTCCACGTCGAGCGGCAGGACGTCACGACGGCGGCGGGCAAGGTCGTCGAGATCACGGCCGAGTCCGGCACGTTCCGGTTGAACTCCGACGGGGAGGTCACCGACCACCAGACGTCGGAGCGCTTCGAGATGCACGCCGACGTCTGGCAGGTCGTCTGCCCCACCTGATCCGTGACTCGGTCCCGGAGGTGGTGCGCGTGTGACACCCTGTTCACGCATCGCCCGCCGCCTCGACGTGGAGTCTCCGTGGTCACCTTCTCCCTGCGCGCCTCGACGGTGCTGCGCGTGCTCGTCGGTGTCGCGGTCGTCCTGCTGCTCCTCAGCGCGATCAGCGACGTGGCCTACCTCGGGTGGGGGCGGTTGGGGCGGCCCCAGGCGGCGCTCGACCTCGACCGCGAGGGCAACGTGCCCACCTGGTGGTCCAGCTTCCAGGTGGGGCTGCTGGCCCTCCTGTGCTTCCACCTCTCGCGTCGGGACCGCGGCCGTCGCGGCGGCCGCCCGGTGGCCTGGCTGCTGTGCGGGGCCGCCCTGCTCTACGTCTCCGTCGACGAGGTGGCGCAGCTGCACGAGCAGCTCAACGCGGTCTTCCACGACCTCGCCGGCCGCAGCGACGGGATCTTCCGCTTCGGGTGGGTGTTCCTCGCCCTCCCCGTCGTGGCCGTCTTCGTGGTGGTGATGTTCCCGCTGCTGCTGTCCCTGCCGCGCCCCGTCGCCGCCGAACTCCTGGCCGGCGGTGCCGTCTTCCTCCTCGGCGCGGTGGCCCTGGAGGTGGTCGGCAGCGCGCTGCTCAGCGCCGGCTGGTCGAGGACGTCGTTCCCGTTCGTCCTGGAGTACCACGCCGAGGAGTTCTTCGAGATGACCGGCGTGGCCGTCGCGTTCCACGCGGTCGCGCGGTACGCGGCCTCCTCGGGCGAGCGCGTCCTGCACGTCCCCGCGGGTGGGGAGCTGCGCAGCCGGACCTGAGCAGTCCGGCTGCGCAGCTCGAGGGTCCGCTTCAGCGCCGCATGACGCCGCGCGCCAACCGGTTCCCGAGGACCTGCCCCACCTGCACGATCACGATGATCGCCGCGACGGCGACGTAGATGATCCCGTAGTCGTACTGCTGCTTGCCGTAGCTGATCGCGTACTCGCCCAGACCGCCGCCGCCGACGATCCCGGCCTGTGCCGTCATGTCGACGATGCCGATGAAGATGAACGTGTACCCCAGGATCAGCGGTCCGAGGCCTTCGGGGAGGACGACGCCGACGAGGATGGAGAACCGGGAGGCGCCGACGGCGCGGGCGGCCTCCACGACCCCCGGGTCCACGCTCACCAGCGACTGCTCGACGATGCGCGCGACGGCGAAGGCCGCGGCGAGCGAGATCGCGAAGGTCACGGCCGTCGTCCCGATCGTCGTGCGGACGACGGCCATCTGCAGCGGTGTGATGGCGGCCAGGAAGATGACGAACGGGATGGGGCGCACGAGGTTGACCACGAACCCGATGAGCCCGAACACGAACCGGTTGCCGTAGAGGTTGCCGGGGCGGGTGGCGTACAGCGCCGTCCCGAGCGCCAGACCGATCACGCCGGACACGACGAGCGAGACGACCGCCATGAGCAGGGTCTGCCAGACCGCGGCCTCGAAGACGTCGATCGTGTCGAGGAATCCGCTGAAGTCCACGCTCAGGCCTCCTCGTCCGTGTGGACGCCGGCCGCGGCCAGCTCCCGCAGGGCGGCGTCGACCGCCCCCTCCCGGGGTGCGGTCAGTTCGTAGGTCAGGGAACCGACCCGGCGTTCGCGGATCTCCGAGACCCCGCCGTAGACCAGTTCGGCGGTGACCTCCTCCTGCCGGAACGCCGAGTCGACGCGTTGCTGCAGTCCCGGTTCGTCGGTGATGCGGACGCTCACGAGTCGGCCCGGGTGGTGCGCGCGCAAGCGCGCGACCGTGTCCGCCGAGGGCCGGTCGTGCGTCGCGCTGCGCACGAAGCGCTGCGCCGCAGGGGTCTGGGGGTCGGAGAACACGTCGTAGACGTTCCCGACCTCCACCACCCGCCCCTGCTCCATCACGGCGACGCGGTCGGCGATCTGCCGGACGGCCTCCATCTCGTGGGTGATGACGACGATGGTGACGCCGAGTTCGGTGTTGACGCGTCGCAGGAGCGAGAGCACCTCGGTCGTCGTCTCGGGGTCCAGCGCGCTCGTCGCCTCGTCGCACAGCAGGAGCGGCGGGTTGGTGGCGAGCGCGCGGGCGATGCCGACGCGCTGCTTCTGACCGCCGGACAGCTGTTCTGGGTAGGCGTGCGCGCGGTCGAGCAGGCCGACGAAGTCGAGCAGTTCGGCGGTGCGCCGGTCCCGTTCGGCCTTCGCGACGCCCGCCACCTTCAGCGGGTAGGCGACGTTCCCGGCGACCGTCCGGGACCGGAACAGGTTGAACTGCTGGAAGATCATCCCGATGCGGGAGCGGGCCTGGCGCAGTTCCCCTTCCGACAACGTCGTGAGGTCCTGGCCGGCGACGCGGACGCTGCCCGCGGTCGGCTTCTCGAGCGCGTTGACGAGCCGGACGAGGGTGGACTTCCCTGCGCCGGAGTACCCGATGACCGCGAGGACCTCGCCCTCGGCCACGTCGAGGGACACGCCGTCGACCGCCGTGACGGACGCGCCGCCACGACGGTCGAAGGTCTTGCTGACGTCCGTCAGCGAGATGAGCGTGTTCACTTGCCCGCGGCGGCCTTCGCGTCGGCCTCGACCTCGGTGAGTTCCTTCTGCAGGTCCGCCGCGGAGGTGTCCTGGACGACCGCGCCCGGGTTCTCCTGCAGGAACACCTCCTGCACGGCCGGGTCGTGCCACAGCGCCGCCAGGTCGAGGTAGGTCTTGTTCCCGGTGTCGGCCTTGCGAGACGCGAAGATGTTGACGTAGGGCGCCGCAGCTGGGTCGCTCGGGTCGTCCTTGACGATGATGTCGCTCGTCGGCAGCTTCGCCTTGGTGGCGTAGTTGTTGTTGACGATCGCGGCGGCCACGGAACCGGACTGCAGGGCCGAGGCGGTCTGGTCCGCGGCGACGGTCGTCACCTTCACCTTCGCCGACTCGATGTCGTTCACCTTGGAGAAGGCGGTGCCGCCGTCCTTCAGCGTCACCAGACCGGCGCTCTGCAGGACGAGCAGGCCGCGGGCCTCGTTGATCGCGTCGTTGGGGATGGCGACCTGGGCGTCGGCGGGCAGTTCGGCGGCGGACTTCGCCGTGAGCGAGTACAGCGGCAGGGGGTACACGGCCGTCGCTCCGACGGGCTGCAGGTCGTCGCCGGAGGTCGCGTTGTAGTTCGCGAGGTACTGGATGTGCTGGAACTGGTTGAGGTCCAGCTGGTCCTGCGACAACGCCGGGTTCGGCTGCGTGTAGTCGGAGAAGTTCACCAGTTCGACGTCGACGTTCAGCTTCGACTTCGCGAGCTCCCTGTACGTCGACCAGTACTTCAGCGAGGCGTCGGCGACACCGATCTTCACGGTCTTGGCGGGGGTGCCACCGCCGGCCGCGGTGGTCGCGGTGTCGTCACGGGTGCCCAGGACGACGGCGACGACCACGACGATCACGACGATCACGGCGGCGACCAGGCCGATGAGGAGACCACGGCGCCGGGGCTTGTCGGGCAGGACGGGGGCGTTGGACACGCGATCACTCCGGGAGTCGTTCGGCGGGCGCGCGGAGTTCAGCACTGCCGTGATCGACGGGTCCGGTCGTCCGCGCTTGCCGGACGGGATCGTCCGGCCAGGTCTTCACCTGGGGCACCCCGCCGCGGGGGAGGGTTGCCGGACAGCGAGCCAGGGCTTGACGCTGTCACTCATGACCTGGTGAAACCCTAGCACCGGTTCCGGAGTGGTCGGGGCGAGCTCCTCTCCGGCGGCCCGTCAGCTGCGCGACGGCGGGGGGACGACCACGTGGGGGAGCACGACGGCCTGTGCGGCGACGGTCCGGCCGTCGGTCGTGGTGAG
Organism: Kineococcus sp. NPDC059986; assembly: GCF_040702905.1. NCBI lineage: Bacteria > Bacillati > Actinomycetota > Actinomycetes > Kineosporiales > Kineosporiaceae > Kineococcus > Kineococcus sp. NPDC059986. Next base: position 72,056 of record NZ_JBFBND010000018.1, read on the forward strand.
CGACGGGCTGCCGTGCAGGACGTACCCGTCGGCGAGGGCGGCGCTCACCTTCTCGCAGAACGAGCGGTCGTCCGGGCCGGTCAGCAGGCGGTAGCTCAGCTTCTCCTCGCTCACTCCGGCAGGGTAGCCCGGACCCGCTCGAGGGCGTCCTCGACGGCCAGCAGACCCAGGGCGGCGTCGGCCAGGGCGTCCCCGCGCTTCTTCGGCGAACCCGGCGACCAGCGCTTCTCGTCGTACTCGTTCGCCGTGCGGCGCAACGCCTCCACCCCGACCCGGCGCTCCGCGACCAACCGGTCGTGGAGTTCGGCGGGGGAGGGCGCCGGGGGACGCAGCGACTCGCCGTCACCCCCGCGCAGCTGCACCAGCACGTCGTGGTCCAGGCCGTCCTGCGCCGTCCAGAACCGGACCGGACGGTCCACGACGTGGTTCCACACGGGTGCCTGGTCCGAGCGGAACCACAGGACGACGGGTTTCGTCTCCAGCCCGGACGCGGCCAGCCAGTGGCCCGCCGCCGGCGGCAGCGTGCCCGCGGCGCTGTCCTCCTCGGCCGCGTTCGTCACGAGTGCGACCTGCACCCCGTCGGCCTCGGGCAGGTCGTCGCGGCGCGGGCCGAGCAGGTCGCCGAAGACCCACGCCTCGGCCACCCGCAGGCGCACGATCCCCTCGGGTTGGCGCTGCATGTGCGCGCAACGGTCGGCGACGTCCTCGAGGGTCTTCAGGGCCGTGGTCCACTTCACGCGGCCCAGTGTGCTGGACCGGTCGGGGGGCGGGCAGGTTGCGGGTCGTACCACCTCCGGGCCTAAGCTTCCCCGGTGGATTCGACCGAGCTCAGGGCCCTGCAGAAGCCGTTGAAGGACTCCTACCGGGAGGATCCGGCCAAGGCGCTGGTGCCGGCCAAGGCCGTCGCCGTGCTCGACGGGCAGTCCATCGGGGTCTCGGTCGACGGGTTCGCCGGGACGACCCGCGCCGGTCTGCACCCCGCCGCCGGTGGCGACGGCACCGAGGCGTGCTCGGCCGACATGCTCTGCGAGGCCGTGGCCGCGTGCGCGGGGGTGACCCTGCGCAGCGTCGCGACGGCCATGGGCGTCGAACTGCGCAACGCCTCCGTGACCGCCGAGGCGCACTGGGACGCCCGCGGCACCCTCGGGGTGGCACGGGAGGTGCCCGTCGGGATCACCGACGTGACCATCACCTTCGACTTCACCTCCGACGCCGACGAGGCGACGGAGCAGAAGATGATCACGCTGGCCGAGCGCTACTGCGTCATCGCCCAGACGCTGCAGACGCCGCCGAAGGTCACCGTCCGGCGCGGCTGACGCACCCGGGGCGGGGGGCACCTCAGCGGCGCTCCTGCCGGCGCACCTCGCCCCGCCCGGCCACGGCCACGACGACGAACCCGAGCACGAGGGCGACCAGCACGCCGAGGTTGGCGTACGCCCACTCGCCGTCGCGGCCGCCGATCGGCCCGAGCAGGTACCCCTGCCACGTCAGCCAGCTCGCGCCGCCGTTCGTCACCAGCCCCCAGCCGACGACGGTGGCGAGGACCATCGTGACCAGGGCGAGGGGGCGCACAGCGCCGTAGCGGCCGCGGGGGTCGAGGAGCTCTGCCTCGGCGTACCCGGTCCGGCGCGTGGCGAGGTCGGCCAGGAAGATCCCGGCCCACGCGGCGATGGGCACGCCCAGGGTGATGAGGAACCCCTGGAACGGGACGAGGAAGTCGGCGGAGAAGAAGGCGATGTACACGGCGCCGGCCGCCATGAGCGCCCCGTCGACGAGGACGGCCACCGGCCGCGGCACCCGCAGACCGACGTTCAGCAGGGCGAGGCCGGAGGAGTAGATGTCCATGACCGCCCCGCCGACGAGGCCGAGCACGGCGACGACGACGAACGGCACGAGGAACCAGGTCGGCAGGATGCCGGTGAGCGCACCCACGGGGTCCTTGGCGACGGCGTCGCTCAGACCCGGCTGGGAACCCACGACGAGGGCCCCGAAGACGAGCAGCACGGCCGGTCCGAGGGAGGACCCCAGCGTCGTCCACAGCACGACGCCACCGCTGGAGGCCTCCCGCGGCAGGTAGCGGGAGTAGTCGGCGGCCGCGTTGGCCCAGCCGAGACCGAACCCGGTGACGACCATGGTGAACGCCCCGACGACGGCCGCGGTGTCCCCGGCGGGCAGGGCGAGGACGGCGTCGAGGTCGACGGAACCGGCCGCGAAGACGATGTAGAGCACCGTCAGGACCGCGGTCACGACGGTGATCCACCGCTGCATCCGCATGATGACCCGGAAGCCGAGCGTGCCGCCGAGCACGATGAGCCCGACCACGACGACGAGCGCCACGAGCTTGGTGCCCGTCCCGCCGCCGGCGCCGAGCCGGTCCAGGACGGTCGCGGTCGCCAGCACGGCGACGGCGGCCAGGGACGTCTCCCACCCCAGCGTCAGCAGCCACGACACCAGCGACGGCAGCCGGTTGCCGTGGACGCCGAAGGCCGCTCGGGACAACGTCATCGTCGGCGCCGACCCCCGCTTGCCGGCGATGGCGACGAGGCCGACGACGACGTAGGACAGGACCACGCCGGCCACCGACACCCCGGTCGCCTGCCAGAACGAGATGCCGAAGCCCAGCACGAACGAGCCGTAGCTGACGCCCAGGACGGAGACGTTGGCCGCGAACCAGGGCCAGAACAGGTCGCGGGGACGGCCGTGCCGCTCGTCCTCGCCGACGGCGTTGACACCGTTGAGTTCGACGTCCACCCCGCCGACGCGGGTCGTCGGGACCGCCGGGACCTCGCTCACCGCGGGCCCCCGCCGTTCGTGCACTCGCCCAGGACCACCGGTCCGCTCACCCCGCCTCTCGGGTCGAGCGCCGCACCCACGCCGCCGGGTGGTCGGCGGGCAGCCTGCTGCGGCCCGCCCCGACGCTCACCGGACGAAGCGTACGGCCTGGGTCGCGCGCGCGGGCCTCCTCGGAGGCGGGTCGTTCAGTCGTCCTCCAGCCAGGCCGCCAGGCCGGACCCGAACACCTGCCGGGTGCGGGCGCTCATGCCCTCGATGCGCAACCCGTGCCCGGCCACCGCGGCGAGGTCGGCGTCGGAGAACCCCCACACGTCGCGGGCGACGGCGTACTGGTCGCTGACCCCGCGGCCGAACCACAACTGGTCGTCGGCGTTGAGGGTCACCCCGACGCCCGCGCGGTGCAGCACCGGCGCCGGGTGCGCGGCGAGGTCGGGGACGATCCCCAACGCGACGTTCGAGACCGGGGCGACGTCCAGGACGACCCCCGCCTCGACGAGGCGCTGCACGAACTCCGGGTTCTCCACCGACCGCACCCCGTGGGAGATCCGGGTGGCCCCCAGGACGTCGACGGCCTCGGCCACGCACTCCCAGCCGCCGGTCTGCCCGGCGTGAGCGACGACCGGCAGTCCGGCGGCGCGGGCGCGGGCCGCGTGCGGCGCGAACCGCTGCAGGTCCGACGGTTCCTCGAAACCCGCGGTCCCGAACGCCGTGACCCCGGCCCCCGCGAACTCGACCGCCACGGCCGCGAGCTCACCGGCGACGGCCTCGTCCTGGTCGGTGTTCACCGTGACCAGGGCTCCGACCTCGACGCCGTGGCGGGTGGCGGCGTCGGCGAACGCCTCGAGCACCACGCGTGTGACGTCGCGCAGGCTGCCCAGGCGCGGGGCGTACAACTGCGGTTCGACGGCGGGTTCGAGGTAGACGACGCCCTGCGCGGCCTCCTGGGCGACGAGGGCCCGGCACAACTCGGCCAGGTCGTCGAGGTCCTCGACCAGGGCCGGGACGCGACCGTACGCCGCGAAGAACTCCCACACGTCGTGCCAGCCGTCCGGTCCGCCGAACGCGCCGGACCGCTGGGGCAGGTCGACCTCGACGCCCCGCCGCCGCGCCAGCGCCAGCACGGCCTCCCGCGGGTAGGAGCCGTCCAGGTGCGCGTGGACGTGGACCTTGGGCAGCGCGGTCAGCGACCGAGTGGACGGCACCGGGCCAACGTAGGGACTCCGGACCCACCGTGTCGCACAAGACCGCCTTCTGCCAACATCCAGGCTGTGGATGAGCGGTCGGGACGGGGTTCCGGTGAACTCGACGCGCGGTCGCTGCGCTACCTCAGCGCGGTCGCCCGCGAGCGGAGCTTCACGACGGCCGCGGCGTCCCTGCAGGTGTCCCAGCCCGCGCTGAGCCAGGCGATCGCGCGGCTGGAGAGCATCGTCGGGGGCCGGCTCGTGGTCCGGGACGCGCGGGGTGTCGCGCGCGAGGGGTCCGCGCTCACCCCGGCCGGGCAGGCGCTGCTCGCCGACGCCGCCCACGTCACCGAGGTCCTCGACCGGGCACTGGCCCGCGCCCGCCGGATCGCCGAGGCGGGGGAGCGGGAACGGGTGACCGTCGGCATCGGCACCTCGACCCCGCGCTGGGTCTCGACCCGGCTCGTCGAGGCCGCGCACGAGAGCCCGCAGCTGGACGTCGTCCTGCGGCACGTCCCGTGGGGCCGGGAACTGCGCGACCTGTCCGACGGCAGCGTCGACGTCGTGTTCCTGCACCTCCAGCCCGGTCAGGAGCCGGGGCCGGGGCTGCGCACCGCCCACGTCAGCGACGTCGACCGGGTGGCGGTCTTCGCCGCCGGGCACCGCCTGGCCGGCGCCGCCTCCCTGTCCGTCGCCGAACTCGACGACGAGCCCATCGTCGACGCGGGCAGCGACCGCGACGTCTGGCTCGTCGACCCGCGTCCCTCGGGGGCCTCGCCCGTCGCGGTGGGTCCACCCGCGACGACGGTCGAGGAGATGCTGGCCGTCGTCGCCACCGGCCGGGCCATGGCCATCACGTCCTCGACGGTGGCTGCGGCGCACCGCTCCGACGACATCGTCTTCGTCCCGCTGCGCGACCTCGAACCTCTCGCCCTGCACCTCGTGGCGCTCGCGGACGACCAGCGGCCCGTCGTCGCCGACCTGCTGTCCTCGTTCTGAGAGCCGTCGGGTCCCGCACCGGCCGGCTCCCGTCCCGGCCGGGTCACGTCCGCGCCTGGTTAGGATCCGTCGGTGGCTCCCCGCACCGTCCCGCCGACCGCCCCTGCCCGGGAATCGCTGGCGGACTCGGTGCACTCCTCGCTGCTGGCGTGGCTCATGGACGGCCACGCCGGACCTGGTGAACCCCTGAGCATCGACGGCCTGGCCCGTGAACTGGGGGTGTCCCCGACGCCCGTGCGCGAGGCGATGGCGCGGATCGAGCGCACGGGGCTGGTCGAGCGGGTGGCCATGCGGGGGTACCGCGTCGCGGGACTGCTCGCGCCGCAGGAGGTCGACGAGCTCATGGACGCGCGGTTGCTGCTGGAGTGCCACAACGCGGCCGCGGCGGCCGCGAGGGTCGACGCGGACCTGCTGGAGCGGTTGCAGGACACGGTCCGGCGCATGGTGGCCGCGCCGAAGGGCCCGTCGTTCGCGGACTACCAGGACTACCACCGGGCCGACAACGAGTTCCACCGGCTGGTGAACCGCGCGGGCGGCAACGCCTTCCTGGCCGACGCCTTCGAGGCGCTCAACGGGCAGGTGCAGCGCTTCCGGCTGCGGCTGGTGGGTGACGGCGTCACCGATGCGGAGATGGCGATCGAGGAGCACGAGGCCCTCGTGCGGGCCCTGCGGGCGCGCGACGGCGCGGCGGCCGCGGAGAGCATGCGTGAGCACCTCGAAGCCGTGCGGTCGCGGGCGATCGCGGACAGCGCGGCTGCCGGCCTGGGACGGGTTCCGGGGGCCTGACCGCCCCCGTGGACGGCGCGCCGCCCACTTGACACCTAGATCCTATTGGATGTTTCCTGCCGTCTGGCGGCTGTGACCGTCCCGTAGGACCTCTGTGAACGAAGACGTTGTCAGGAGCAGTCAGTGACCGCACCCGCCACCCCGGAGCAGACCGCACTGGTCGACTCCGCCGTCCGCCGCTCGGTGAAGCGGCTCATCCCGTTCCTCCTGCTCATGTACGTGATCGCGTTCCTCGACCGCAGCAACGTCGGGTTCGCCAAGGAGGAGCTCGAGGCCGACATCGGCCTGTCCGCCGCCGCGTACGCGCTGGGCGCGGGCCTGTTCTTCGTCGGCTACGCCGTGTTCGAGGTGCCCAGCAACCTGATCATGCACAAGGTCGGGGCCCGCTGGTGGATGGCCCGGATCATGGTGACCTGGGGCATCATCGCCACGGGGTTCATGTTCGTGCAGGGCGAGACGATGTTCTACGTCCTGCGGTTCCTCCTCGGCGTCGCCGAGGCCGGGTTCTTCCCCGGCGTGCTGCTGTACCTCACCTACTGGTTCCCCGAGGACCGCCGCGCCTTCGCGACCGGCCTGTTCCAGATGGGGCTGCCGCTGGCCAACATCGTCGGCGGTCCGCTGTCCGGCGGGCTCCTCGAACTCGACGGCGCCGCGGGCCTGGCCGGGTACCAGTGGCTGTTCATGGTCGAGGGCCTCCTGGCCGTCGTCGTCGGGATCGTCGCGGTGTTCTACCTCACCGACCGCCCCTCGAAGGCCGCGTGGATGCCCGACGCCGAACGCGACGCGCTGCTGGCCCGGCTCGAGGCCGACAACGCCGACCGCGCCGCGGTCGGGGGTCACCAGGGCTGGGCCAAGGCCCTGCTGAACCCCCGCGTCCTGTACTTCTGCCTCATCTGCCTGTGCATCCAGGCCGCGGTCTACGGGCTCACGTTCTTCCTGCCGACCCAGGTCGCGACGATCACGGGTCGCGAGGTCGGGTTCTCGGTCGGTCTGCTCACCGCGATCCCGTGGGCGTGCGCCTTCGTCACGATCGCCGTCCTGCCCCGGTTCGCCGACCGCAGCGGCCGGCACCGCGAGATCGGTGCGGCGCTGCTCGTCCTGTCCGGGATCGGCATCGCCGTCTCGGCCGTCGCGGGGAACGCCGTCGTCGCGATGCTGGCCCTGTGCGTGGCCGCGATCGGTTTCGTCACCTGCCAGCCGCTGTTCTGGACCCTGCCCACCCGCTACCTCAGCGGGGCCGCGCTCGCGGCCGGGTTCGGTCTCATCAACGGCCTCGGGAACCTCGGCGGGTTCATCGCCCCGAACATCCGCGTCTGGGCCGAGGAGACGTTCGACTCCACCACCGCCGGGTTGTTCGCGCTGGCCGGCATGGCCGTCCTGGGCGCACTCCTCCTGCTGGGCACGCGGTTCCTGCGCACCGCTCCCGCCGACGCCCCCGCGGTCACGGCCGACGCCGTCCGCTGACCCCACCACACCCTGGAGACCACCATGGAGTTCCCCACCCGCCGCACCGCCGTCGTCACCGGTGTCGGCGCCCCGCGCGGCATCGGCCGCGTCGTGGCCCGCCGCCTCGCGAAGGACGGCTGGAGCCTCGGCCTCGTCGACATCTCCGCCACCGGTGTCGAGGAGATCACCCGCGAACTGTCCGACGCCGGCGCGCAGGTCCACGGTGCCGTCACCGACATCGCCTCGCCCGACTCCGTCGCGGACGCGTTCACGCAGTTCGACGCCTCGCTCCCGCCGGTCGTCGGGCTCGTGAACCTCGCGGGCATCGCCGACCCGACACCGCTCATGGAACTCACCCTCGAGGGCTGGAACCGGACGATGGCCGTCAACGCCACCGGGTCGCTGCTGATGATCCAGGCCGCGGCCCGCCGGATGATCGAGGTCGGGGTGGGGCGCATCGTCAACACCTCCTCCATCACCGCGGTCGACGGGGGCGGGACGTTCTCGAAGAGTTCCTACGCCGCGGCCAAGGCCGCCGTCCTCGGGCTGACCCGCGGTGCGGCCCGCGAACTCGGGCCGCACGGCATCACTGCGAACGCGATCCTGCCCGGGCCCATCGACACCGACATCATGGGCGGGACGCTGACCGACGAGCGCAAGGCCGCGATGTCCGCGGGCATCCCCGTCGGGCGCGTCGGAACCCCCGCCGACATCGCCGCCATGGTCGCGTTCCTGCTGTCCGAGGAGGCCGGGTTCGTCACCGGCGCGAGCTACCAGGTCGACGGCGGCAAGCACATCAACTGACGTCGTGCGCGAACGCCCTCCCCGGGGACCCCGGGGAGGGCGTTCGGCGTTCGGCGTCGCGGGGTCAGACGGAGAACACGTACTCGGTCGTCGTGGCGAACTCCGCGCCCGGCCGCAGCACCGGGTCGCCGAGGGCGGCGAGCGCGGGCTGGTTCACCGCGTCGGGCAGCAGTTGCGTCTCCAGGCACAGCGCGTCGCCCTGCCGGACGGGACGGCCCTCCAGCGTGCGCCACGCGCCGGTGAGGAAGTTGCCCGTGTAGAACTGCAGCCCCGGCAGGTCGGTGCGGACCCGCACGGTGCGACCCGACCGCGGCCCGTGGACCGAGGCCACCTCGCGGAACGCGCCGGGCCCGTCGAGGACGAGGCAGTGGTCGTAGCCGCCGGCGCGCAGCAGCTGCTCGTCGGCGTCGCGCAGGTGGTCCCCGATGCGGGTGGGGGTGGAGAAGTCGAACGGGGTGCCCGCGGTCGGGGCCAGTTCGCCGGTCGGGACGAGGTTCCCGTCCACGGGCAGGTACCGCGAGGCGGCGACGTGGGCGACGTGGTCCTCCACGGACCCCACGCCGTCGAGAGCGAAGTAGGCGTGGTTGGTGAGGTTCACCGGCGTCGGCGCGTCCGTGGTGGCGTGGTGGTCCAGCCGCAGGGTGACGGCGTCGCCGTCCTGGCGCAGCGAGTACGTGCAGGAGACCTGCAGCGTGCCGGGGAACCCCATGTCGCCGTCGGGGCTCGTCAGGGAGAACCGGACCGCCGGGACGCCGTCCACCTCGGTCTCCTGCGCCGTCCACATCCGCTGGTCGAAACCCTCCACCCCGCCGTGCAGGGCGTTCGGGCCGTCGTTGAGCGGCACGGTGTACCCGGTGCCGTCGAGCGTGAACCGTCCGCCCGCCAGCCGGTTCGCGACGCGACCCACGCTCGCGCCGGGGTAGCCCTCGGCGGCCTCGTACGCGGCGACGTCCGGCAGCGCGACGACGACGTCGCCGAGCTCACCGCGCGCGTCGGGGACGCGCACCTGCTGCAGCGTGGCCCCGCGCGTGAGGACGGCGGCGGAGGCGCCCGAGGGCAGCCGCAGCTCCCAGCGGTCGACGGGTTCACCGCGTCGGGTTCGGCCGAAGGGGCTGCGCTGCACCGTGGGGGACGTCATGGGCCGATCGTGCCCTACGCCTCGCCGGCGACCGCACGCGGCCGCGCGGGGTCCGGATCGTCGGCACCTCGCTGTCGATGATCGACAGCGAGGTGCCGACGATCGGACGCCGGAGGCGGCCGGTCAGGCGAGGCGCCAGTCGATCCCGTCGCCGCCGGCCTCGCGCAGGAGCGCGTCGACGCGGCTGAAGGGGCGGGAGCCGAAGAACCCGCGCGAGGCCGACAGCGGGCTCGGGTGCACGCCCGCGACGACGGGCACGCCGTCCAGCAGCGGCTGCACCTGCTGCGCGTCCTTGCCCCACAGCAGCGCGACGAGCGGCCCACCCCGGGCGGCGAGAGCGCGGACGGCGGCGTCCGTGACGGCCTGCCACCCCAGCTTGCGGTGCGAGCCGGAGCTGCCCGCGCGGACGGTGAGGACGCGGTTGAGCAGGAGCACGCCGGCGTCGGTCCACGACGACAGGTCGCCGTGGACGGGCGGCTCGACGCCGACGTCGTCGCGCAGTTCGCGGCCGATGTTGACGAGGCTGCGCGGCAACGGCCGCACGTGCGGGTCGACGGCGAAGCTCAGCCCGACGGGGTGGCCGGCCGTGGGGTAGGGGTCCTGGCCCACGAGCAGGACGCGCACACCCCCGAACGGCTGCCGGAACGCGCGCAGGACGTCGCCCGCGGCGGGCAGCCACGGCTCGGTCTCGGCCGCGAGGGCCGCCGAGATCCGCTCGAGGTCGGCGCGCACCGGGGCCAGCGCCTGCGCCCACCCGGGGTCGAGGTCGTCGAGCCCGAGACCGGCCGGGTCCGCGGCGGTCGAGGGGTACCGCGCGGGGGGGCGTGGGGCGGCTGGGTCGGCAGTCACGGGTGGGACGGTACCCAGCCGGGGGCCCGTGACCGGCGCGCGGGCGGGGGTGAATGACACGGGTGTGATGCCCTCCTAGACTCGCCCCGCGAGCTGCCGTTCGGGGGCTCGGTCGAGAGGGGTGGAACGTGGAGCGCTGGGACGCGACGGCACGGATCGAGCCCGACGCGCACGCCGGGGACCACGCGGACGAGGGCACGGGTGCGCCCACCGAGCTGCCCGAGGGGCTGACCCGCCGCGACGCCGAGATCCTCGCCTTCGAGCGCCAGTGGTGGAAGTACGCCGGCGCCAAGGAGCAGGCCGTGCGCGAGCTCTTCGACCTCTCCCCGACGCGGTACTACCAGCTCCTCAACGCGCTCATCGACTCCCCGGCCGCCCTGGCGCACGACCCGATGCTCGTCAAGCGGCTGCGCCGCATGCGCTCGAGCCGCCAGCGCGCCCGGTCCGCCCGTCGTCTGGGCGTGCAGCCCTGAGCGGTCGGGGCCACCGGCCCCGCCAGCTGGCCGCGCGCCGTGGTGCTCACCGCACGCGGCGCGGTCCCGCCGGTGTCGCCGTGCTCGTGCTGGTGTGGCTCCTCGTCGCGGCCGTGCTCGTCACTGCCGCGGTCATTGGATTGAGAAGCGTGATCGAGCCATTGCTGGGTGTTGTGAACCGCGCTCTCTGAGCGTGGGTGTCGTGACCTTTTCGTGAAGACGAGGTTGCTCGAACCTTGTCCGACGCGCCCTCCCCCCCACTAATCTGAGCCTCGGTCGATCAGTTCGAGGAGCACACCCTCCCCGGGAGCGCACATCGGACCTGGCCCACGGCCTCGTGGCCGCGGGCAGCGTGAGACCCGTGTCCGGCGCGTGCCGGAGGCGTCTTCCGCTCGCTGCAGCACCAGGAGAAGGCAATGGCTCAGGGCACCGTGAAGTGGTTCAACGCCGAGAAGGGATACGGCTTCATCACCGTCGACGACGGTGGTGCCGACGTGTTCGTCCACTACTCCGCGATCGTGGCGGACGGCTACCGGGCCCTGGAGGAGGGCCAGCGGGTCGAGTTCGAGGTCGGCCAGGGGCAGAAGGGTCCGCAGGCCGAGAGCGTCCGCGCGCTCTGACGCGCAGCTGACGCAGCGGCCGGCGCGCCTGGCGCCCGCCGCAGGGACGTCCCGAGGCCCGGGGTGGTGACGACCGCCCCGGGCCTCCGCGCGTCCGGGACCGGTGCGCTCCGGGGTCGTCCACCGACGGCGGACGGGTGCCCGGGGTTTGCACTCGAGGGGGGAGAGTGCCAACATTGGCGTTGGCACTCTCGAGTCGAGAGTGACAACTCGACCCGGGAGCGAAGCTCCCCGGCCGGACCGGTGAGGCCTGCGGGCGCCGGGGGACGTGACCCCGGGGCTGCTGGTCGTCCGTCGCGGGCGCCGTTCCGACCACCCACCGCCCGTCTTCTGGGAGGAACACCAGGCATGAGCAAGATCATCGCCTTCGACGAAGAGGCCCGTCGTGGTCTCGAGCGCGGGATGAACCAGCTCGCCGACGCGGTCAAGGTGACGCTCGGCCCCAAGGGCCGCAACGTCGTCCTGGAGAAGAAGTGGGGCGCCCCCACGATCACCAACGACGGTGTCTCCATCGCCAAGGAGATCGAGCTCGAGGACCCCTACGAGAAGATCGGGGCCGAGCTCGTCAAGGAAGTCGCCAAGAAGACGGACGACGTCGCCGGCGACGGCACGACCACCGCCACCGTCCTCGCCCAGGCGCTCGTCCGCGAGGGTCTGCGCAACGTGGCCGCGGGTGCGAACCCGATGGGCCTCAAGCGCGGCATCGAGAAGGCCGTCGAGGCCGTGACCGAGCAGCTGCTCGCCGCGGCCAAGGAGGTCACCACCAAGGAGCAGATCGCGGCCACCGCCGGGATCTCCGCCGGTGACGCCTCCATCGGCGAGCTCATCGCCGAGGCGCTCGACAAGGTCGGCAAGGAAGGTGTCATCACCGTCGAGGAGAGCAACACCTTCGGGCTCGAGCTCGAGCTCACCGAGGGCATGCGCTTCGACAAGGGTTACATCTCGCCCTACTTCGTCACCGACGCGGAGCGTCAGGAGACCGAGCTCGAGGACCCCTACATCCTCATCCTCAACTCCAAGATCTCCACGGTGAAGGACCTGCTCCCGCTGCTGGAGAAGGTCATGCAGTCGGGCAAGCCGCTCGTCATCGTCGCCGAGGACGTCGAGGGCGAAGCCCTCGCGACCCTGGTCGTCAACAAGATCCGCGGCACCTTCAAGTCCGTGGCCGTCAAGGCCCCGGGCTTCGGCGACCGCCGCAAGGCCATGCTCGGCGACATCGCCATCCTCACCGGTGGCCAGGTCATCTCCGAGGAGGTCGGCCTCAAGCTCGACACCGCTGACCTCGACCTGCTGGGCCGCGCCCGCAAGGTCGTCGTCACCAAGGACGAGACCACGATCGTCGAGGGTGCCGGCGACGCCGACGCCATCGCCGGCCGCGTGGGCCAGATCCGCGCCGAGATCGAGCGCAGCGACTCCGACTACGACCGCGAGAAGCTCCAGGAGCGTCTCGCCAAGCTGGCCGGCGGCGTGGCCGTCATCAAGGCCGGCGCGGCGACCGAGGTCGAGCTCAAGGAGCGCAAGCACCGCATCGAGGACGCCGTCCGCAACGCGAAGGCGGCCGTCGAAGAGGGCATCGTCGCCGGTGGTGGCGTGGCCCTCATCCAGGCCGGCGTGCTGGCCTTCGACAAGCTCGAGCTCGTCGGTGACGAGGCGACCGGCGCGAACATCGTCAAGGTCGCCATCCAGGCCCCGCTCAAGCAGATCGCGATCAACGCCGGTCTCGAGGGTGGCGTCGTGGCCGAGAAGGTCAGCAACCTGCCGACCGGTCACGGCCTCAACGCCGCGACGGGCGAGTACGTGGACCTGCTGGGCGCCGGCATCAACGACCCGGTCAAGGTGACGCGCTCCGCGCTGCAGAACGCCGCCTCCATCGCGGCGCTCTTCCTCACCACCGAGGCCGTCATCGCCGACAAGCCGGAGAAGGCCGCTGCGGCCCCGGCCGGCGACGGTGGCATGGGCGGCATGGACTTCTGAGTCCCGCCTCTCCGTAGCACCAGCACCACCCGCGAGGGCGGTCTCCCGTTCGGGAGGCCGCCCTCGTGGCGTTCCCCCCTCCTTTCCCGACCCCCCCACCCCGCGCGGAAAACACTCTTTCCGCCCTCAGAAGGCGCTTTCTCGGGCGGAAAGAGTGTTTTCCGCGCGGGGGTGGGGCCGTTAGCGTGCGGAGGGTGACGACTTCCGGGGAGAAGGCGACCTTCGACGACGTGGCGCGCGTGGCGGCGGGGCTCGCCGAGACGACCGAGACGGAACGGCGCGGAACGCGGGTGTGGAACGTCGCGGGAAAGGCGTTCGCCTGGGAACGGCCGTTCACGGGGGCCGACCGCAAACGCTTCAAGACCGCCGGGATCGACCCGACGCCGGGGCCCGTCCTCGCCCTGGCGTGCGCGGACCTGGCCGAGAAGACCGCGGTGCTCGCGCAGGGCACGCCGGGAGTCTTCGACATGGAGCACTTCGAGGGGTACGCGGCCTACCTCGTCGCCCTCGACGAGATCGGCGCGGCCGACCTCGAGACCGCCGTCCAGGACGCCTGGGCCGCCAAGGCGCCGGACCGGCTGCTGCCCGGATGAGGCAGCTGACGGACGTCAGACGACGGCGTCGCGCGTCACGTCGTAGAACGGCACCTCGGCGGCCTCGAAGCGCTCCTCCAGCGCGTCCAGCCCGTGCTCGAGCAGGAACCTCCGCTCGCTCTCGTGGACGGGGACGGCCTGCAGCCAGTGCACGTCCACCCCCGGTTCGAGGCGGTACCGCGACAACCGCGGGAAGTTCCCGGGCGAGGTGAAGAGCAGGTGCTCGGTCCGGCCGCCGAGCAGGTCGGCCACGATCCCGGGGAACACCGTCGCCGGCGACAGCGGCCAGGGTTCGCCGAGGGCCGCGAACGCCGACGCCACGAGCAGACCCGTCGCGAGGCGTTCCTCCACGTTCTCGAGCACGGTGACGAGCTCGACGCGGACGTCGGTGCCCGCCACGAGGTTGGGGGAGCGGTGCATCGAGAGCGTGGACACCGAGGTGAACCCGGGTGCCGGGGCGTCGACGGCCGTCAGCACGTCGAGCGACAGCGTCTCGTCCCGGTTCAGGAACTCCTCGATCTGCGGGCGGCCGTCCGGCACGAGCTGTTCGCCGACGAAGCGCGCCATCCGCACCTCGGCGTCGGTGGGCGGCGGTGCGGGGACGCTCACGCCGCCCGTCCCACGGGTCGTGCGGATTCGCGGGCCAACCCCGTCAGCGGGTCCGCGAGCGCCGCGACCGCCGCGTGCAGTTCCGGGGCGATCCACGTGTCGCGCCCGGCGAGCGCGTCGAGGACGAACCGCGGGTGCGCCGTCAGCCGTTCGGCGAGCCGGAACCCCGCCGCCCGGGTCGTCGCCGCGAGGTCGTCCAGCTGCGGCCACGGTCGTTCCGGGTTGACGTGGTCCGGTGTGAGGGGGGAGACCCCGCCCCAGTCGTCGACGCCGGCGGACAGGAGTTGTTCGCGCTGACCGGGCTCGGACAGGTTCGGCGGGGCCTGCAACGAGACGTCCGCCCCGAGAAGGAGGCGGGCCACGGCGAGGGTCGCGACGTACTCGGGGTGCTCGAGGTCCGCCTCCCCGCGCATCGCGGTGTCGTCCTTGGCGCGGAAGTTCTGCACGATGACCTCCTGCAGCGCACCGGTTCCGCGGGAGACGTCGCGCAGCGCGAGCAGGGAGTCCACGCGTTCGGCCGTCGTCTCGCCGATGCCGAGCAGGACCCCGCTGGTGAAGGGGACACGGGCCCGGCCGGCGTCGCGCAGCACCTGCATCCGCAGGTCGGGGTCCTTGTCGGGGGAGCCGTAGTGGACCTGACCCGGTTCGAGCCACAGCCGCCGCGACGTCGTCTCGAGCATCATCCCCATCGAGGGGGCCAGCGGCCGGGAGGTCGTGAGTGCCTCGAAGGACATGACCCCCGGGTTGAGGTGCGGCAGCAACCCCGTCTCGTCCAGCACCCGGCGGGCAAGGTGCTGCACGTACTCCAGGGTCGAGGAGAAGCCCCGCGCGGCCAGCCACGCCCGGGCGGCCGGCCACCGGTCCTCGGGGGCGTCCCCGAGCGTGAACAGCGCCTCCTTGCAGCCCATCGCCGCGCCCTCGCGGGCGATGGCGAGGACGTCCTCCTCGGACAGGTACAGCACGGGCAACCGCCCCGGGACGGTGGCGAACGTGCAGTAGTGGCAGCGGTCCCGGCACAACCGCGTGATGGGGACGAAGACCTTGCGCGAGTACGTGATGGTCCCGGGGCGACCGGCGCGGCGGAGGGTCTCGTCCCGCACGGGGCGGGCCAGCGCGCAGAGTTCCTCGAGCTGGTCCCCGCGGGCGTGCAGGAGGACGCGTGCGTGCTCCCGCTCGGCGCCGTCGTCGTCCCACCCGTCGTCGCCGCTGCGGGCGGCGGCCGCCAGCGCGAGCGCCACCTCCTCGCGGGTGGGGACGGGTTCGGGTGGGGCGGCGTGCCGCGTGCGGACGGGGTCGGGCAGGGAGGTGCTCACGCGTGTCGTCTCTCCGGGTCTCAGCAGCGGTGCCCGGCGCAGTCGGCCGGGAGGTCGTGGGCCGGGACGGCCTTCGTGTCGTGGGCCGGGATCGAGATGTCCGGCAGGTCGTGGGCCAGGGCGGCCCGCGTGCGGGGGCCCACCCCGAGGGTCAGCGCCGAGCGCAGGTCGTCGACGGTGTCGACGTCGCGGCGCAGCGACGGCAGGGGCGCGGACAGGGCGACCGCTCCCGCGGCGACGTGCCGCCGGGCCGAGTCCGGCCCGAAGTGGTGCGGGACGTTCCCGGCGGCGTCGGCGAGCAGCACGCTGCCCGAGCCCGCGGCGTCGGCCACGAGCGCGGGACCCGGCAGCTGGCCCGCCTGCGCGAGCGCGTCCGCCAGGTCGGCCGTCCGCAGCGCGGGCAGGTCGCCGAGGAGCACCGCCGTCGGGCCGCGCTCGACGCTGGCCAGCCCGGCCGCCACGGCGACCGCCAGCCCGGGCCGGCCGGGGGAGACGGTGCCGACGCCCACGGCGCGCACGGCCGCGAGGACCTCGGGGTCGTCGCTGACGCAGACGACGAGACCCACACCGGGGGTGTCCCGGCACGCCGCGAGGCAGTCCAGGGCCATCGCCAGGGCGAGGTCCTGGCGCTGGCGGCGCGGCAGGGCCAACCGCGTCTTCGCCTCGTCGCCGCCCTTGACGGGGACGACGACCCGCCAGCCGCTCACGTGCGTCACCGGGCGATCCTCTCCCACGGTCCGGACTTCCGGAACACCTGTCCCGACCCACACCTACCCTGTGGACGTGCACCCACCCGCTCGACTCACGCCTCCCGCCCGTCGCGTCGTGCGGACGACGGTGGGTCCCGCACCGCTCGACGTCGCCGAGCACGCTGCGCTCGTCGGCGACGCCGCGGCCGGTGCGGTCGTCACCTTCGGCGGGGTCGTCCGCGACCACGACCACGGCCGGTCCGTGCGGGACCTGGAGTACGTGGGCCACCCCAGCGCCCCCGACGTCCTGCGGGCCGTCGTCGAGGAGGTCGTCGCCGGCTGCGAGGTGGACGCCGTCGCCGTCGGGCACCGCCTGGGGCACCTGGCCGTCGGTGACGTCGCCTTCGCCGTCGCGGTCTCGGCCGCCCACCGGGCGGAGGCGTTCGCGGCCTGCGCGCGCCTCGTCGACGAGGTCAAGGACCGGTTGCCGGTGTGGAAGCACCAGCACTTCGGCGACGGCACCTCCGAGTGGGTCGCCTGTCCCTGAGGGTTAGCCTCAGGCGGTGCCAGCCCCGTCCGCCCAGCTCGCCCGCGCTCTCGCCGAAGCCCTCGCCACCGCCGCGCACGACCACCGGGCGCTGACCGACGAGCACGCCGTGGCCCTGCTGGCCGCCGACGGCGACGACCTCGAGCAGCTGGCGGCGACCGCCGACGACGTGCGCCGCCGCCGCGTGGGGGAGGCCGTCACCTTCGTCGTGAACCGCAACCTCGACGGCGAACGCGTGGGCGCCGACCCGGGCCACGTCCGTGCCCTCGTGGCCGAAGCCGTGGCGCTGGGAGCGAGCGAGGTGTGCGTGCAGGGCCCCGTCCCCGAGCGCGCCGGGCCGGACGGTTCCCTCGCCCTCGTCACCGCGGTGGCCGAGGGGGCCGGGGAGGCGGGTGTGCACCTGCACGCCTTCCGCGTCCCGGAGGTGCTGCGGGCCGCCGGGCTGCGGGGGTCCACGCCCCGCGCGTTCCTCGAGGACGCCCGTGACGCCGGGCTGGGCTCCGTGCCCGGCACGGCCGCCAAGGTCCTCGACGACGCCGTCCGGACCGAGCTCAACGGCGGCACGCCCGACCTGCCGGTGGCGACGTGGCTGGACGTCCTCGGGACGGCCCACGAGGTCGGGCTGACCTCGACGTCGACACTCGTCCACGGCGGACCTGAGACGCCCGCCCAGCAGGTCGCGCACCTGCGGCTGCTCGCGGCGCTGGCCACCCGCACCCGCGGGATCACGGAGTTCATCGCGATGCCGTCCCCGCTGGGCCCGCCGTCGGCCCGCGCCACCCGGGCGCTGCACGCCGTCGCCCGCCTGCTGCTGGACGGCGCCGTCGACCACGTCCAGGCCGCCTGGCCCAAGCACCCCGCCGGGCTCGTCGCGGACCTGCTGCGCGGCGGCGCCGACGACCTCGGGGGGCTGCTGCTCGACGGGACGCTCGACCCCGCGGCGGGGCAGGAGGCCGGGACGACCCTGACGCGCGAGGACGCCCAGGCGCTCGCGGACCGGGTCGGCCGGCCGCTGCGGCAGCGCACCACCCGCTACGGCGAGCCCGCGTCCGCGTGAGCCGGGGGGAGGTCCTCGACGTCGCCGTCGTGGGCGCGGGGTTCGCGGGGCTCGGGGCGGCCCTCCGGCTCGCACGCCGGGGCCGGGAGCGCTTCGTCGTCCTCGAACGTGCGGACGACGTCGGCGGCACGTGGCGGGACAACACCTACCCGGGCGTCGCGTGCGACGTCCCGTCGCACCTGTACTCGTTCTCCTTCGCCCCCGACCCCGGGTGGTCGCGGGTGTTCGCCCCGGGGTCGGAGGTGCAGCGGTACCTGCGCGAGCGGGCCCGCGAGGTGGCCGACCACGTCCGGCTGGGCTGCGAGGTCCTCGACGCGGTGTGGGACGCGGACGCGGAGCACTGGGCGCTGACGACGTCGACGGGGCCGGTGCGGGCGCGGGTCCTCGTCCTGGCCGCGGGCCGGCTCACCGAACCCCGGATACCCGACGTCCCCGGTCTGGGGGAGTTCGGTGGGCCCGTCGTCCACACGTCCCGGTGGGACCACGGGCTCGACCTCACCGGCCTCCGCGTCGGTGTCGTGGGGACGGGGGCCTCGGCCGTGCAGGTCGTGCCGGAACTCGCGGGCCGGGCCGCGCACGTCGACGTGTTCCAGCGCAGCGCGGCCTGGATCGTCCCCCGCGGCGACCGCGCGTTCAGCCCCGCCGAGCGGGCGGGTTTCGCCGCCTCGCCGGAGACGGCGCAGCGGTTGCGCGAGGAGACGTTCGCGGACATGGAACGCGGGCTGGCCGCACGACGCCTCGACCCCGCTGCGCTGGAGGCGTTGCGGCGCAGGGCGTCGGAGCACCTGCGCGCGCAGGTTCCCGACCCGGTCCTGCGGGCGGCGCTGACGCCGGACTACGAGGTGGGCTGCAAACGCGTCCTGCTCTCGGACGAGTTCTACCCGGCGCTGCAGCGCCCGGACGTGCGGCTGGTGCCCTCGGCCGTGCGGTCGGCCGGACCCGGGTCGGTGACGACGGCGGACGGCCGGCGGCACGCGCTCGACGTCCTCGTGCTCGCGACGGGTTTCCACTCCACGGTGCAGCCGTACGCGGCACGCGTCACCGGCCGGGACGGGCGCACGCTCGCGCAGGCGTGGGAGGGCGGGATGGTCTCGCACGCCTCGACCGTGGTGCACGGGTTCCCGAACCTCTTCGTGCTCGACGGGCCGAACGCGAGCCTGGGGCACAACTCCGCGGTGCACGTCATCGAGAGCCAGGTCGGGTACCTGCTGGGGGCTCTGGACCACCTCGCGGTGGCCGGGGGACCGCTGGAGGTGAGCCTGCCGGCGCAGCGGCGGTACACGGCCGAGGTCGACGCGATGGCCGCGGACTCCGTGTGGCTGCGGGGTGGCTGCTCGAGCTGGTACGTCGACCCGCGCAACGGGCGGCTGACGCTGCTGTGGCCGGACACGGCGAGCGAGTTCCGGCGCCGCAACGGCACGTTCCACCCCGCGCCCTTCTCATAGGACAAGTAGGCCTACTTGTATGATGAGTGGGTCGTCCCGTCCCCAGGAGGTCCCGTGTCCGACCGCATCCGGCACGTCGAGCTGTCGACGCTGCGCCTGCCGCTCGCCCAGCCCGTCAGCGACGCCAAGGTACTCACCGGCCGCCAGCGCCCCATGACCGAGATCGCCGTCCTCGTCGCCGTCGTGACCACCGAGGACGGCCACGTGGGGACGGGGTTCAGCTACTCCAAGCGGGCGGGCGGTCCCGCGCAGTACGCCCACGCGAAGGAGGTCGCCGCCGACCTGCTGGGGGAGGACCCCAGCGACATCGCCAAGGTCACGACCAAGCTCCTGTGGGCCGGGGCGTCCGTCGGCCGCAGCGGGGTGGCGACGCAGGCCATCGCCGCGCTCGACGTCGCCCTGCACGACCTCAAGGCGCGTCGCGCGGGGTTGCCGCTGTCGAAGCTGCTCGGCTCGCACCGGGAGTCCGTCCGCACCTACAACACCTCGGGCGGTTTCCTGCACACGCCGCTGCCGGAGGTGCTCGACCGCGCCGACGCCTCCCTCGCCGCCGGCATCGGCGGCATCAAGATCAAGGTGGGACAGCCCGACACGCGCGAGGACCTGCGTCGCGTCGCCGCCGTCCGCGAGCACCTCGGACCCGACGTCCCCCTCATGGTCGACGCCAACCAGCAGTGGGACCGCCGGACCGCCCTGCGCATGGGACGGGCGCTGGAGGAGTTCGACCTCGTGTGGATCGAGGAACCCCTCGACGCCTACGACGCCGTCGGGCACGCCGACCTCGCCCGCGCCCTGGACACCCCGGTCGCCACGGGGGAGATGCTCGCCAGCGTCGCCGAGCACCTGCAGCTCCTCGAGCACCGCTCCGCCGACGTCCTGCAGCCCGACGCCCCCCGCATCGGTGGGATCACCCCGTTCCTGCGGCTCGCGGCGCTCGCGGACCAGGCCGGGGTGGACCTGGCGCCGCACTTCGCCATGGAGATCCACCTGCACCTCGCCGCGACCTACCCGCGCGAGACGTGGGTCGAGCACTTCGAGTGGCTGGACCCGCTCTTCGAGGAACGGCTCGAGACCGTCGGCGGGCGCATGGTCGTCCCCGACCGGCCGGGCCTGGGGTTCACGTTCAGCGAGCAGGCCCGGGCGTGGACGACCGAACGCGTCGAGTTCGGCGTCCGCTGACGGGAGCGACCGGATCGTGACCACACGCACCCAGGCCCTCGTCGACGTGTTGCGGACCCGCATCGTCGACGGCGACCTCGCCCCCGGCCGCGCGGTGCCGTCCGAGAGCGAACTCGTCGCCGAGTTCGGCGTCTCGCGGACCGTCGTGCGGGAGGCCATGTCCAGGCTGCAGGCCGCGGGGCTCGTCGAGACGCACCGGGGCCGGGGGTCCTTCGTCCTGGCGCGGCCGAGCGGGGAGACGTTCGGCGTCGACGTCGGCGGACTGCGTTCCCTGGCCGACCGGGTCGAACTCCTGGAGTTCCGGACGGCCGTCGAGACCGAGGCCGCGGCGCTGGCCGCCGCGCGCCGGGACGAGGAGCAGCTGGCGGTCCTGACGCGCGCCGCGGACACGTTCGCCCGGGTCGCCGACCGGCCCGCCGACGCCGTCGCGGCCGACTTCGCGTTCCACCTGGCCGTGGCGACGGCGTCCGGGAACCGCTACCTGCGCGACCTGCTCGGCTCCCTGGGTGAGCCGATGATCGCGATGCCGTCGGCCCGTCTGCGCGGCGGGGACGAGCCCGCAGCCGGGGCGGTCGTGGCCGAACACGCGGCGGTCGTCCTGGCGGTGCGGCGCGGGGACGCGGAGACCGCGCGAGCGGCCATGCGCGTGCACCTCACGTCCTCGATCGCCCGCCTGCAGCAGCGCTGACGTTCCCGCAGGACCTCAGCCGCCCGCGAAGGGCGGCAGGACGTCGAGGGTCGTGCCGGGGACGAGCCGGTCCTCGGGGCGGGCCGCGACGCCGTCGACGAGGAAGCTGCTCGCGGCGAGCACACGGGTCAGGGCCGGGCCGCGGGCGCCGAGCGTCCGCACGAGGTCTTCGAGCGTCGCGCCGACGTCCAGCGGGACGCTCTCCTGCTCGCAGCCGGCGGCGGCCGCCGCTCCCGCGAACCAGCGGACGTCCAGCGTTGCCGTCTCGTTCACCTGCTGTTCACCTTCTGGGTGGGTCGTCCGGTGCGGACCCGGTGGGTCTCAGCCACCGATGGCGCTCATGGGCCGGGTCGGGTGCAGGAACGCGGGGTCGTCGATGTCGTGACCCGGCAGCTTGCCCCACATCGCGGTGCGCCAGGCGTCGGCGAGCGCCGCGTCGTCGGCGCCCGAGCGCAGGGCCTGCCGCAGGTCGGTCTCGGTGGTGGAGAACAGGCAGGTGCGGACCTGGCCGTCGGCCGTCAGACGGGTGCGGTCGCAGTCACCGCAGAAGGGGCGGGTCACCGACCCGATGATCCCGA
The DNA here is from genome assembly GCF_040702905.1 of Kineococcus sp. NPDC059986. Lineage (NCBI taxonomy): Bacteria > Bacillati > Actinomycetota > Actinomycetes > Kineosporiales > Kineosporiaceae > Kineococcus > Kineococcus sp. NPDC059986. The sequence continues at coordinate 93,817 of NZ_JBFBND010000018.1, forward strand.
CGTCCCCGCGGTGGGTGCCGTCCGCGTCCACGACGTCCCAGGTCTCGGCGGGGGCGGCGCCCCGGGCCGTGCCCGGACGGGCCACGAGGCGGAACTCCCGGTGCAGCGCAGCGAGGATCTCGTCGGCCGTGACCATCTGGTCGCGCTGCCAGGACCCGTGCGGGTCCAGTGGCATCTGCTCGATGAAGCGCAGCCGGTACCCCGCCTCGAGCGCCCAGCGCAGCAGGTCGCCGGCCTCGTCGTCGTTCGTCCCGCGCAGGAGGACGGCGTTCACCTTCACGGGGGCCAGGCCCGTCGCAGCGGCGGCCTGCAGGCCCGCGAGGACGTCGGTGAGCCGGTCCCGGCGGGTGATCGCGGCGAACCGGTCCGGGCGCAGCGTGTCGAGGGAGACGTTCACGCGCGTCAGGCCCGCCTCGGCCAGTCCCGCCGCCCGTCGGTCCAGGCCGATGCCGTTCGTGGTGAGGGAGGTGCGGACCGGTTCCCCGGTGGTGGTCCGCAATCGCGTCGTCGCCGCCACGATCTCCTCCAGGCCCTTGCGCAGCAACGGTTCACCACCGGTGAAGCGCACCTCGCGGACGCCGAGGTCGCGCACGGCCAGCCGGACGAGCCGGACGACCTCGGCGTCGGTGAGGACCTCGGCGCGGTCCAGCCACGGCAACCCCTCGGGGGGCATGCAGTAGTGGCAGCGCAGGTTGCAGCGGTCGGTGAGGGAGACGCGCAGGTCGCGGGCGGTGCGACCGTGCCTGTCGAGGAGGTCCGGGGTGTCGGGGCGGTCACCGGGCAACCCCCCGGGCAGACCGCCGGGACCGTCCGCGGCGCCCGGGCGCCGCAGGCGAGGGACACCGAGGTCGACCGTCGTCACGTGCCCAGGGTAGGTCGACGCCGGCGACTCTTCCGCACGAGCGGTGAGGTGTGTGCGGTTGCTCACATCGAGTGAAGCGCGTCACGAGTTGCTCCGAAGTGGTTCACAGGATGTAAAGTGAACTCCAGATGAACAGGAGGTGGCACATGAACGACATCGAGACCACGACCACGGAACACGCCACGGCGAGGCCCGTCATGCACTGGGTGACGGTGCGCGACACGTCGGGACGCCCGCACCTGGAGATGCGCTGGAGCACCTCGGGTTCGCAGCTTCCGCTGGCGCACGCCGCCTGAGGACGTCCCGACCGGGCGGTGCCCGACCGGGCGGTGCCGGACCGGGCTGGGGGCCCCGCGCCGTTCGTCGCCTCGGCGACCTGGACGTCGGCGAGCCAGTGCCCGAACAGGTCGGGCAGCAGCA
>NZ_JBFBND010000019.1:0-93366 GCF_040702905.1 Kineococcus sp. NPDC059986
TCGGGTCCCGGAGGGGAGCCTCTCGGCCGTACAGCGTGGCCACGAGGTAGCGCGCCATTGAAGCGGCCGGTACCTCGCACCTCGCGGGATGACCGTGAAGTCGTGACCACTGCTCTAGTCCTGGCCTGCTCCCAGCCAGCATGATCGCTTCCTGAGGGAGCAATACATCGGCATCAAGGTGAGGAGTGCAGCTCATGGGAGTCGACACTGGGTTCACCCGCGAGGACCACCACGGCCCGGTCTGGGCCGACCTCGACGAAGACCACTTGCCCTGCACGGTCCAAGCGGACGCCGTCATCGGAGAATCCGCGAAGGTGGCCGTCTTCCTCAGCGGCTTCCGCGTCTTCCCCACAGGGGTGTCCACACGCTTGAGCGTGCGGCTGCGCGATGGTCAGGACGAGGCGACCGAGAACCAGATGATCAACGACGTCTTCGATGACTCCTGGACGCACTTCCCGTCCCCCAGCGCCGACACCTCGCGTTTGACCTGGTGGTTCGAGTTCTCCGACGGCCGCTCGGCCTACGGCGTGGATGACGCCCTGCGCGAGGAACTGCACGCGACCGCTGACGCAGGAGCCCCAGCGGTGCCATCGCGGCCGGTGCTGGTCGGCGGTGCTGGCAGCGGCATCGGTGGTCCGCTGAGCGTGGAGCGCGACTTCTGGTTGTGGCCGCTGCCCTCGCCAGGCGTCTTGCGGGTGCATTGCGCCTGGTCTGCGCTGGGAGTCGCGCTGACCACCGTGAACTTGGACGCCGATGCATTGCTGCACGCTGCCGGGCAGGCCCGCCGGCTCTGGTGAGCTCCAGTGGGTAGTCGCTTCGATCAAGCTCCTTCCACGGTGGTGGCGTCGACAGCCTCCCCGCAGACGACTTACCGACCATCCTCAATTCGTCATGTGCGGACGATTGACGACGTGTTGATCTGCGCTATGCGGGGGAAGTCGTCTGCGGGGCGCTCGGGCTGCGGGGACTCCTCAAACGCGCGGTGACGACCCCTGCAAGACAGGTCGCGGCACAGCGGTGCCCTGGTGATAGATCGCCTCCCATCCCTGCACCGCGCGCCGCCACAGGGTCATTCGACGCGACGTCCGCCCGCCTCGGCGCAGCTCATAGGTGACCAGGAAGGTGTCCTGTCCCAGCGCGCGGCAGTGGAAGTCGTCGGCCTGCCATGTCTGGTACTCCCGCGCCTCACGGCGACGCAACAGCACACCGACGACGTCTTGTCGGGTGTGACGCCGGCCGTTGACTCCGACGGCGACGAAGTCAGCGGCCAGGTACGCGTAGGAGTCGCCCGTCGCCAGCCTCTCGGTCAGTCGGTGCAGAACGGGTTCGCGGGCCTGTAACTCACGCAGCACCGGTACGACGTCGGGGTCTGTCTGCGGGGGCCACGTGCTGCTGTCAGTGGCATCAGCGGCCTCCTCGTCGTGGAAGTTCGAGGGTTGAGTCGTGGGCTGGTCGCCACTAGTTCCTGGGCGCCCGGGCTCACTCTGGTGGGTTGCCCGCCCCTGCAGACCAGTGCCGGCGGCCAGCACCTCACCATCGGCGGCCACGGCCCGCCAGGAGGTGCGCTGGGCCGTCTGCCGCGCCGTGCCCTCCAGCCAGGCGGCCGTCCACCACAGACCGGCCGCCGTGGGGGCGAAGTGCTCGGCGCCGTCCGGTGTCCTGAGCATGATGGCGATGACGGCCTGGTCGGCGTGGCCGAAGAAGTGCCCGATGCCGCCTTCGGGGTCGCCGTTGGGATCGAAGTGGTCCCAGGTGGCGGTTGCTGGGTGGGTCGGTGCGGCAAGGGAGGCGGCGAACCAGCTGCGGCTGCTGGAGCTGCGGTGCCCGTAGGAGAGGTAGATCCGATCGTGTCCTGGAGCTCGGAACGCGGTGGCGTGGGCGATCGGGGTGGGTTCGGCGAGGATGTGGGCGGCGAAGACCGCGTGCAGGCCCTCGGGTGCGGGGGTGGGCGCTCGGGGCTTCTGATCCCCCAGGGTGGGCCTACGCAGGTGGGAGTTCACGACGGCGTCGAAGCAGGAGCCGGCGGCCCGTTCGGAGACCGTCGTGGGGTCCAATATTCGGGGCACGCGCAGCTTCATCGGGTTGAGGCTAGTCGCGCCGTGCCATCGTGGGCCGCTCGCCGGGGCGTGGTCTGTGAGCACCTGCTCGATCTGCCCGGACTGCCCAGGCGCCGAGCAGGACGACCGCCCGCAAATCGGCATGAGCGGTAAGTCCAGCAGCTCTTGTGCTGCTGGGTGAGGCCGCCTGTTACGTGCGATTGCGCGGACATGTCCATGTAGCAGCGGTCCAGCTCACGCCCGGGTCGTGACAGTTCCACCGCAGATAACGTGGTCGGCGTCGCGGTAGAAGGCGTACTCCGGGTCCTCGCCCTCGACGTAGGGGCCGTACCCGGCGGCCTTGGCCGCCTTGCACGTCCCCAGGTCCGGGTCGGTGCCTGCGGCCGCGGCGACGACGGGCGGGACGGCCGGGTCGACGGGTGGCGGAGCGACCGTCGAGGGCGCGGGCACCTGCGGGGACTCGGAGACCGCCACCGGCGCCGGCGCCGGCGCCGGGACGAGCGCGACGGCCGCCGGGGCGGGCGCAACAGCCCCCGAGGCGGGCGCGGTGGCCATCGGGACGGGTTCGCCGGGGCAGGCGGCGAGGACCCGGGCCATGGCGTCACGTTCGGCGGCCGTGACCCACAGGCCCCACGTCGCCTTCACGGCGATCTGGCGGGCGACGTACGCGCAGCGGTAGGCGCGGTTCGGCGGGAGCCACGTCGCGGCGTCGCCGTCACCCTTCTGGGCGTTGAGGGGCCCGTCGACCGCAAGGAGTTCGAGGGGGTCGTTGGCGAAGGCCGCGCGGCGGGCGGGGTCCCACTGCTGGGCGCCCTTCTGCCAGGCGTCCGACAGCGCGACGACGTGGTCGACCTGCACGGCCGAGGACGTCGTCTCGCCGCGGGTGAAGGCGATCGTCGCGCCGCTGTAGGGGTCGGCGAGGGTGCCGGTGAGGACGACGCAGTCGCGGGTGCCGGGCTTGAACGTGTCCGCGGTGAGGTCGCGGGCGAGGACGTCGTTGTGGGTGTCGCAGCCGTTGCGGTCGGTGTCCACCCAGCCGTCGCCGAACTGCTCGCGGCCGTACCCGGTCCGGGGGGCGCGGCCCTTGACGGGCAGCGTGGCGAGGGCGGCGGCGGCCGTGCCGGCCTGCGGCGTCGTGACCGCGGAGCTCGACGGCGACGGCACCCCCGCGGACGGGGACGACACCGGGGACGACACCGGGGACGAGGCCGGGGACGACGCCGGGTCGCTCGGCGCGGACGGGTCCACGGCGGTGGCGGCGGGCAGGCCGCACCCGGCCAGGACGGGGACGGCGACCGCCAGCGCACCCGCGGCGACCACCCTCGACCAGGAGTTCCGGTACCTCACCCCACCATCGTCGGCAGGCGCACCGCCCGGCTGGAGCGCGGGTCCCCGGGTCGGTCAGGGCAGCCGCGACCGCAGGACGCCGACGCCCTCCCCCGCGAGGTCGTCCAGCCCCGCGGCGCGGCCGGTGACGGCGAGCAGGAGGGCGTCCGCCGGACCCCGCACCTCCGGGCCGTCACCGTGCGCGAACCCCACGTCCTGCGCGACGAGGCGCAACCCCGTCAGCGCGCCCTTCGGCACGAACCCCCGCGGTGACGTCGAGAGGAACTCCAGCGCCGCCCGTGCGCGCGGCGCGGGGACGTCGTGGTGCAGGCCCAGGGGCCGGCGCACGTCCGCGCCGTGGACGAGCACGTCGACGAGCGGAGCCTGCGGTCCGGACCCCGGTGGCGTGAACCGGGCGTCGGCGCCCGCGTGCAGCGTGCGGCGCAGGTCCGCGAACGACCGCCGGGCCAGCGTGCGGGTGACGCGCCGGTTGGCCCGGTCGAAGTCCCCGCGGGACAGCAGGACCGCGAGCACGACCCGCGGGACGCTGACCTCCAGCGGCATGACGAGGTGGGCCAGGACGTCGTGCACGGTCCACGCCGCACACAGGCTCGGCGTCGTCTGCCGCTGGGGGGTGAGGTCGGCGAGCTGGTCGGCGAGGGTGCGGCGCTCGTCGGCGATCTCGGCGAAGAGGTCCACGGGTCCGTGGCCGGGGTCAGACCGTGGCGCGCGAGGCCGACCGGCGCCAGACGTGGGTCACGAGCCCCAGAACGACGCCCAGCCCGACGAGGACGCCGGCGATCTCGTACTGCTCGGTCGCCCGGCCGGACGTCCACGGCAGCACGAGGTACGCGCAGGCGACGGCGCCGACGACCGGCAGGACCCGCCCGGCGGAGAAGTGCGAGTGGGCCACCCGGTCCCGGCGCAGGACGAGGACGGCCACGTTGACGACGCAGAACACCGTGAGCAGCAGCAGCGACGTCGTCCCGCCGAGCACCGCGACGACCGGGGAGTCGGGCGCGAGCGAGACGTAGGTGATGAGCGCCAGGGCGATGCCGGTGGTGAGGGCGACGGCCGCCCACGGGGTGCGCCGGGTCGGGTGGACGGCCGACAGGAACGGCGGCAGGACGCCCTGCCGGCCCATCCCGTAGAGCAGGCGGCTGGCCATGAGCATGTTGATGAGCGCGGAGTTCGCGACGGCGAACATCGAGATGAACGGCAGCGCCTCGGCCATCGGGAAACCCGGCGCCGCGGTCTGCGCCACCTCCACGAGCGGGGTCTCGCTCTCCTTCAGCACCCCGACGGGGACGACCGCGACGGCGCAGATCGAGACGAGGACGTAGATGACGGCCGTGATGCTCAACCCGGTGAGCAGGGTGCGCGGGAAGATGCGGCTGGGGTCCTTGGTCTCCTCGGCCATGTTCACCGAGTCCTCGAAACCCACCATGGCGAAGAACGCCAGCGAGGTCGCGGTGCTCACGGCGAGCAGGAGGTTCTTGTCCTCCGGCGTCTCGAACAGCACGACCCGGGAGAAGTCCGCGTTCCCGCCGAGGATCGCGTAGAACCCCAGGCCGATGACCGTCAGCAGCCCGGTGAGTTCGACGATCGTGAGGACGACGTTGAGCTTGACGCTCTCGGACACCCCGCGCAGGTTCACGGCGGCGATGAGGAGCATGAACGCCAGGGCCACCAGCAGGATCCCGGTGTTCCCCAGGCCGAGCCCGAAACCCGCGACGAGGTTCGCGGCGAACGCGCGGGCGGCCGCCGAGGCGGACGTGATGCCCGAGCACATGACGACGAAGCAGACGAGGAACGTCAGGAAGTGCAGGCCGAACGCCTTGTGCACGTAGAGCGCGGCGCCCGCCGCCTGCGGGTACTTCGTCACGAGTTCGAGGTAGGAGAACGCCGTGACGGTCGCGACGGCGAAGGCGACGAGGAACGGCAACCACGCCGCGCCGCCGACCTCCCCGGCGACCTGACCGGTGAGGGCGTAGACGCCCGTGCCGAGGATGTCGCCGACGATGAACAGCAGCAGCAGCTTCGGACCGATCACCCGGTTGAGTTCCGGCGGCGCCTGCTGCTCGACGGTGGTGCTCACACTGACCTCCCACTGCTGCGCGGTGCGGGACGTGCGGGTGGTCCATCGTGGCAGTTGCCGCCCCGGGTGGTCCAGACGAGGAGCGTCAGTCCAGGGAGTACGCGGCGGCGAAGTCGTCGACCGCGCGGACGACCTCGCGGGCGCTGCCCGGCGGAACCCCGTCCTGCTCGGTGAGCGCGGCCGCCCGTGCGGTCGCGTCCAGGCCCGCGGTGCGGCGGCCGGCGTCCGCGAGCGCCGCCCCGGCCAGCGCCGTGCGCGGCAGACCGGCCGCCGCGCCGAGCCGGTCCAGGACGAGGCCGGCGACCCAGTCGGGGTCGAAGCTGCCGTGCGGGGGCGCGAAGACGCGTTCACCCTCGACGTAGTCGCCGCTGCCGCCCCAGTGCCGCCCCGTGTTCTCCGCCACCCCCGCACGGTAGGGGGACGGGGGGCGCTCGGCCACGCCTGCCGGTAGAACCGACGCATGGTCAACCAGCCCGGACAGGTCCACGAGGAGGTCGAGGTCAAGTACGACCTCGCCGCCGACGCCGAACTTCCCGCCCTGGGCAGCGTGGTCCGGGACCTCCCGGACGCCGAGGAGCGGGGCCTGCGGCAGGGTGACCTGGGCGAGCACGACCTCGTCGCGACGTACTTCGACACCGCGGACCTGCGGCTGCAGGCGGCCCGGACCACGTTGCGCCGCCGCACGGGTGGGCACGACGCGGGCTGGCACCTCAAGACCCCCGGTCAGGAGGGCGCCCGGCTGGAGCGCCGGGTCCCGCTGGGGCGTGCGGTGTCGACGGTCCCGGTGGCGCTGCGCCGGCTCGTCGAGGACGTCACCGGGGGCGAGCGACTCGTGCCCGTGGCCGAGATCCGGACGCACCGCACGGTGCGCACGCTCGTGGACGCGGCCGGGACGCGACTGCTGGAGCTGGCCGACGACCGGGTCCGGGCCCGACGGCTGCTCGACGGCCCGAGCGGGGACGACCAGGACCCGGCGCAGGACGGGTCGCAGGACGAGGGCGAGGGCGGCGGTCTCGCGGCGGGGGCGGCCGGTGGTGCCGTCGTCGGAGCGGCGGGCGGTGCCGCGGTGGGCGCGGCCCCCGGTGCTGCCGTGGGGGCCGCGGTGGGGGCGGCCGTGGGAGCGGCCGTCAGCGCCGTCGAGGACCTCCCCCCGGGACAGGACGACGGCACCCACGTCTGGCGCGAGGTGGAGCTCGAGCTCGTCGACGGTGACCGTGCGCTCTTCGACGCGGTCGACGCCCGGTTGCGGGCCGCGGGGCTGGAGGTGTCGGGCAGCGGGTCGAAGCTCGCCCGCGTGCTCGGCGGCCGTCCCGCGCGCCCGGCGACTCCGTCCCCCGAACCCCCGGTCGAGACCTCGGCAGACGCGCCGGTGCCCGACGCCGACGCATCGGAGGAGCCGACGCCGCGTGCCGCGGAGCGGGTCCTGACCCCGGCGGCCCCCCGCCGCACGGACCTCGACCGGTCCTCGCGCGCCGGGGACGTCCTCGTCGCGCACCTGGCCGAGCAGGTGCAGCGCATCCTCGACCAGGACCCGCGCGTGCGGGCGGACGAACCCGACAGCGTCCACGCCATGCGGGTCGCCACGCGTCGGCTGCGCAGCGCGCTGAAGACCTACGGGTCGCTGCTGGCGACCCCCACCGGACCCCTGCGCGACGAGCTGCGCTGGCTCGCCGGCGAACTCGGCGGAGCCCGGGACGCGGAGGTGCTGCGGGACCGCCTCGTGCACTCCGTCGCCACGCTCGACACCCCGCTCGACACGGAGGCCGGGACGGAGGCCGGGACGGACGAGCAGGCCGTCGAGGGGACCGTCCCCCGGCTCGTGCGCGAGCAGCTCGAGGGCGACTACCGGACGGCCCACGACCGGGTGCTCGCGGACCTGGACTCCGAGCGCTACCAGTCGCTGCTCGACGCGCTGCAGGACCTCGTCGAGCGCCCGGCGTTGTCCGACCGGGGCCGGCGCAAGGCCGGGAAGGTGCTGCCGAAGCGGGTCGCGAAGACGTTCCGCACGCTCGCCGACCTCGTCCACCGCGCCCAGGACGCCGAGCCGGGGACCGGGCGCGACGAACTGCTGCACGAGGCGCGGAAGGCGGCCAAGCAGTCCCGCTACGCCGCCGAGGCCGTCGTCGTGGTGTTCGGCAAGGACGCCAAGCGGTTCGCGCGTGCCGTCACGGAACTGCAGGAGGTCCTCGGCGAGCACCAGGACTCCGTCGTGACGCGGCAGCGGCTGGCGGACCTCGCGGCGGCCGCCCGGCCCGAGGTGGCGTTCGCCTACGGCCGGTTGTTCGCGCAGGAGGAGCAGCACGCGGCGGCCGGTGAGGCCGACGTCGCCTACGCCTGGGCCGGTGCGACGGCGAAGCGGCTGCACCGCTGGTTGCGCTGACTCCTCAGGGGCCCGGCACCGGCGCGGGGAACCACCGTTCCTCCGGCGCCGGGACCCCGAAGTGGAACCCCTGCGCCGACTGCCACCCCTGGGCGGCCAGGTGCCGGGCCTGCGCGGCCGTCTCGACGCCCTCGCACGTCGAGGTGAGGCCGAAACCGCCTGCCAGGCCCGCCACGGCCGCCGCGATGCGGTCGGACCCGGCGTCGTGGGGCAGGTCGGCGACGAACGAGCGGTCCAGCTTCAGCCCCGTCACCGGCAGCCGGCGCAGGTAGGACAGGGCGGAGTAGCCGGTGCCGAAGTCGTCGATGAGCACGCCGACGCCGAGGGCGGCGAGGTCCCGCAGTTCCGCCTCGGTCACGGCGTCGCCCGGGACGAGGGAGCCCTCGAGCAGTTCCACGGTGAGCCGGCAGGGTGAGAGCCCGCGCCGGCGCAACCCGCGGTCGACCGTCGCGGCGAAGGTCCCGTCGAGGCGGCGGGCCGAGGTGTTCACGGCGACCCGGACGTCGGGGTGGCGCGTCAGGAAGCCGAGCACCTCCTCCAGGACGTGACCGTCGACGACGCCGAGCAGCCCGCACTCCTCCGCGACGTCGAGGAACTGCTCCGGCAGCAGCAGCCCCCGCCGGGGGTGGGCCCACCGGACGAGCGCCTCGAACCCCGTCCGGCGGCCGTCGCGCAGGTCGACGACGGGTTGGTAGTGCACCCGCAGCTCCCCTGCCTCCAGCGCGCGGCGCAGGTCGTTCTCGACGGTCAGGCGGCGGACGGCGCGCTCGCGCAGGGTGTCGGTGAAGACCCGGCAGCACGCGCCGCCGGCCGCCTTCGCGGCGTCGAGGGCCGTGGTCGCGTCGCGGAGGACGGCCACCGCGTCCAGCTCTCCGCCCGCGCCCCCGTCCGGGGCGGCGCGCGGGGCGGCGAGGTCCACGACGAGGAGGCCGGTGCTCGCCGAGCAGCGGATCTCCTGGGGGCCGGCGGGGGTGTCGAGCAGGAAGGGGGCGCCCAGGCTGCGGGTGAGCCGGTGGGCCACGTCGACGGCCTCGTCGGCACCGGTGAGCCCCGCCAGGACGAGGAGGAACTCGTCGTCCCCGAGGCGGGCCAACAGGTCGCCGCCCCGGACGCCCTGGGCCAGGCGCCCGGCCACGGTCGCCAGCACCTGGTCCCCGACGTCGTGGCCGAGGCTGTCGTTGACCACCCGGAACCGGTCGAGGTCGCAGGTGATGACGGCGAGCAACCCGGTCCCGGCGCGCAGCCGGGCGGTGAGGTCGGCGACGGCCCCGGCGCGGTCGGGCAGGCCCGTGAGCGCGTCCCGACCGGGACCGGGACGCCTCCCCCTGCTGAGCGGGGTGGGCTCCGCGGCGGGGGCGAGGTGGGACGGCAGGAGCTGCACCACGACGACCGGCCCCCCGCGCGCACCGCCGACGGGGCTGCCCAGCGTGAGCAGCACCGCCCACGGCTGCACCACGCCGTCGACCTGCCGGACGAGCGTCCCGGTGAGGACGTGCCCGGCACCGGCGAGCAGGTCGTCGACGCACCGCTCGACGGTGAGGGGTTCGTCGAGGGACTCCGGGGCGGACAGGAGCTCCCCCAACTTGCGTCCGACGACGTCGTGGTCCGACGCGTCGGCGGTGTCCCCGCGCACGGTGGCCGCGAACGTGGGTCCGACCTCGAGGACGAGTCCGTGCAGGTCGCAGACGGCCACCGCGGTCGTGGCCGCCCGGACGGCGTGCGTGACGTCGAGCACCGGCCCGCAGGCCCCGGGAGGGTCCTCGTCCTGTCGCACGGCGCACCTCCTTCCCATGGGTGGACTCCACCCTCCCCGCATCTTCTAGAAGATCCGAGGAGGCGAGTCTGCCGCTCAAAGGCCGCCCGCACAATCCACGCGGTCAGGGGGCCACCGTGGACGGGCTGCGCCGAACGGGGGACGGTCGCTGCGACGGGGCCCCGCGTGCTCAGGAAAACGGTCCCGGGCGCCGATCCCCTGCAGGTGGCGGACCTCCCGGAGCAGCGAGCGCAGCGCGCGATCAGTCTGCGCAGCAGACTGCTCGTGCTCGTGCTCGTGCCCATCATCGGCTTCTCGGCCTTCGCCTCGATCCTCGTCGTGCACCGCTTCCAGCGCGTCCAGGACGCCGAGGACGCCGTCCGCCAGGTGCGCGCCGCCGTCGCCCTCGACGCCGTCCGCGCCCGCATCGCCGAGGAGGCGATCCCCCTCGTCTCCTCCGTCGAGCTGCTCGACCTCGGCACCGGGGACCAGGGCACCGGGAACGGCGAGGGCCTCTCGGAGGTCCTGCAGACCCTCTTCCACCAGGCCACCGAGCGCACCGACGCCGCCGCGACCGACGCCGCCCGCGACACCCTCGCGCGTCCGGAGGTGCTCCAGGCCACCCAACGCGTGGCCGCCGTGCGCGCCTCCTGGGGTGCCGGGGAGACCGTCAGCGAGCGCGAGACGAACAACCGCCAGCTCTTCGACAAGTACCGCTACCTCGTGGAGGACCTGAGCGACGCCGTCGACGCCCACCTCGCGACCGCAGCCTCCGCGGGCGGCGGCGACACCGGCCTCGAGCACGCCGTCGCCGACCTGCGCCGCACCGCGCACGCCACGACCCTCGCCGGCGAGGAGGTGCCGTACTACCTCGGGTTCCTCGCCGCCCCCGACGGGACCGAGGGCGCCTCGCGCCAGCTCTTCCTGCGCAGCTGGGCCGGGTTCAAGATCGCGTCCGACGACGTCACCGCGTCCAGCCAGGCCACCGTCCGCTCCGGGTGGCTCGCCGCGCTCGCCGACCAGCAGACGCAGGTCGTCGACCGCGCGCTCGCGGAGGCCGTCGCCTCGGGCAGCCACACGCCGCCGGAGTCGGCGGTCCTCGTCTCCCTCAGCTCCGCCGTCGTCGGCCGCGACGACGCGCTGCGCGCCGTCCTCGACACCGCGGCGACGCAGGCCGTCCAGGCCGCCGAGAGCTACCGCAGCGAGGCGCAGCAGGAGCTGGCCAAGTACGCCGCCGTCACCGGCCTGCTGCTCCTGCTGTCGGTCGGGGGGACGTTCTCCACCAGCCGCTCCATCGGCGCGCCGCTGGCCCGGCTCGCCGACGCCGCCCGGTCCATCAGCCGCGGCGAACTCGTCGACGTCGCCGTCGAGGGTCCCCCGGAGACGCGGATCGTCGCGCACGGTCTCGGCGCGGCCGTCGCGAGCCTGCGGTCGGTGCAGGCGCAGGCCCAGGCCGTCGCCGACGGCGCCTTCGACGACGAGATCCTGCAGCGGCCGCTCGGCGGCCCCCTCGGCGGCGTCGTCCACGCCTCCGTGCAGCAGATCCTCGGCGTCATGCGCGACCGCGAGCAGCTCCAGGAGGAGATGGCCCACCAGGCCACCCACGACGCGCTGACGACGCTGCCGAACCGCGCCGAGGCCCTGGCCCAGATCGACCGCGCCCTGCGGCGGACGCAGCGCACGGGCGACCGCGTCGGCCTGCTGTTCCTCGACCTCGACCAGTTCAAGACCGTCAACGACTCCCTGGGCCACATCGCCGGCGACGCCGTCCTGCAGACCGTCGCGCAGCGGCTGCGTCAGCGCGTGCGCGGTGTCGACGTGGTGGCCCGGCTCGGTGGTGACGAGTTCGTCGTCCTCGTCGAACCCGTGCAGGACGAGAAGGGGCTGCTCGACTTCGGGCAGGCCCTCATCGACACCATCTCCGCACCGATCCCGCTGCCCGGTTCGGCCGAGTCGCAGGCCGTCATCGGCGCGAGCGTCGGCGTCGCCGTCAGCCGCGTCGAGGCCCTCGCCGCCCACGACGAGTCCGGCGAGGCCGCCGACCGGCTGCTGCAGGAGGCGCACACCGCCGCCTACCGGGCCAAGAACGCCGGCCGCGGCCGCGTCGAGGTCTACGACGACGACCTGCGGAGGGCCCTCGCGGCGCACACCGCGCTGGAGGAGGGGCTGCGGCGGGCGCTCGTGGAGGACGAACTGGTCCTGCACTACCAGCCGGTGACCGACCTGGAGACGGGTCGCGTCCGCAGCGTCGAGGCGCTCGTGCGGTGGCAGAAGCCGGGCGAGGGGCTCGTGCCGCCGGGGGTCTTCATCCCCGTCGCCGAGAGCTCCGACCTCATCTGCGACCTGGGCCGGTGGGCCCTGAAGACGGCCCTGACCCAGCTGGCGGAGTTCGACGCCGCCGGGGGCCCCGGCTCGGGGCTGAAGGTCGCCGTCAACATCTCCGGCCGCCACCTGCGCTCCCCGCGCCTGGTGGACGACGTCCGCTCCGCGCTCGCGGTGTCCGGGACGGCGCCGCAGCGGCTCGCGCTGGAGATCACCGAGACCGTCATGGTCGAGGACGACGCGGCCTGGGCGCGGCTCGAGGAGCTGCGCGCCATCGGCGTCCAGATCGCGATCGACGACTTCGGGACGGGGTACACCTCGTTCGGCCAGCTCGCCCGGGTGCCCGTCGACGTGCTGAAGATCGACCGCAGCTTCGTCGACTCCGACGACCCGCGGACCGTCGAGCTCGTGCGCCTCGTCGTCGGCGCGGCCCGCAGCTTCGGCCTGCGCGTCGTGGCCGAGGGCGTGGAGCAGGCCTCGCAGGTGCGCGCGCTGCAGGCCGTCGGCTGCGACACCGCGCAGGGCTTCTACTTCTCCCGGCCCGTCTCCGCCGACCGGTTGCCGGCCGCCGTGACGGGCTGCCAGGACATCTTCGACACGACCTGCCGTTTCGAGCGGGCGAGCTGACGGGCGTACGCTCGACGGTCGTGTCCCCGGCAACGTTGGACCTCACGGACGGTCACCTGACCGACGAGGCCATCCGCTCCACGATGACGAACTGCTCCCGCGGCGAAGCGCACCGCATGCGCGTCCCGGACTGGGTGCACGACTGCGACCCCGTGCACGAGGTGGTCGGGTGGCGCGACCCCAAGGCGCCCGAGCGCGGGTGGCTGCTCGTGCCGCTCGGTGAGGCCGTCGTCGGCCTGGCGCTGCGCGCGACGCCCGGCACGGGCGTGCGGACCACCGCCATGTGCGACCTGTGCCGCACGACGCGCTCACCCGGTGAGGTGTCCCTCTTCGTCGCCGCCCGCGCCGGGGAGTCCGGCCGCAAGCACAACACCGTCGGCACCTACCTGTGCTCGGACCTGGCCTGCGCCGACAACGTCCGCGTCCTGCGGGCCACCCCGACGCTCAAGCCGGACCCGGGGCTGAGCATCTCCCAGCGGCGCGACGCGCTCCGGGAGCGGGCCGCCGCGTTCGCCGCGAAGGTGCTGGCCTCGCGGGACTGACGGGCTGGTGCGTGCACGGTCCCCGGACCGGCGACGCCTGCTCCTCGACGTCGTCCGTGTCGTCCGACCACCAGCGCCTCAGCGCAGGTCGCGCCGCACCAGCACCCGCGGGAACCCCGCGAGCGTCGACGTCGTCGGTGCCGCCACCACGAACCCGTGCGCCTCGAACAGCCCCCGCGTCCCGACGTAGGCCATCGTCAGGTCGACCTTCGCGTCCTCGTTGTCGACGGGGTACGCCTCCACGACGGGGGCGCCGTGCGCGCGGGCGAACTCCACGGCGCCCTCGACGAGGTGGTGGGCGATGCCCTGGCCCCGGTGCCCCGGCCGGACCCGGAGGCACCACAGCGACCAGACGGGCAGGTCGTCGACGTGGGGGATGCGGCGGTTCGTCGCGAACGACGTGTCCGCGCGCGGGTGGACGGCGGCCCAGCCGACGGGCTCGTCCCCGTCGTAGGCCAGCACTCCGGGGGGCGGGTCCTCGGACACCAATCCGCGCACCCGCTCCCCGCGGGCGGGGCCGGCGAGTGCGCGGTGCTCGGGACCGGGCAGGCGGTAGCTCAGACACCAGCAGACGTTCGCGTCCGGCCGCTTCGGGCCGACCAGGGTGGCCACGTCCTCGAAGGCGGTGGCCGGGTGCACGTCGATCGCCATGTCCCCATGCTGCCCGCGTCACCCGGCGGGAAGCACGCCTTCCGCCCCGGGGAGCGCCCCCTGAGGGCGGAAAGAGTGTTTTCCGCGCGATGGTCGGGGGTGGGGTCGGGGGGTGGGGACTGGGGGTGGGGACTGGGCCGCACGGGCGGTCCGCTCACCCACCCGGGTCCGCGCCGTGCACGGGGCGTGGCGGGCGTGGCGGTCCGCGCGCTCCACTGGGGTCGCGGGACCGGCCCGCACGATCGTGGGGTGGACGTGCGTCTGGGACCGTTGCGACGTGCTGGTGTGCTGGGGGTGGTCGGCGGGCTCGTCGCCGCCCTGACCGTCGGAGGGGGCGCCGTGGGCGAGGCGACACCGCGGCTCGGGCTGCACCCGCTGTGGTCGGACCCCGACTCCCTGGCCCACCGCCAGCTCGCCGCCTACGAGACCGCCGGCCGCACCCGCCTCGCCGACGCCCTGCGGCCGCTGGCCCAGGCCCCGACGGCGACGTGGTTCACCGGGGACGCCCCGCGCGAACGTGCCCGGACGCTGACGACGGCCGCGGCGGCCGCGGGCGAACTGCCCGTCCTCGTCGCCTACGACGTCCCCGGCCGCGACTGCGGGTCGTTCTCCTCCGGCGGCGCCGCGGACGACGACGCGTACCTGGCCTGGATCGGCGAGCTGGCGGCGGGCATCGGCGAGCGCCCGGCCGTCGTCGTCCTCGAACCGGACGCCGTCGCCTTCGCCGTCACGGGCTGCGGGAGCGTCGTCACGCGGGACCGGTTGGCGCTGCTGCGCCGCGCCGTGGAGGTCCTGACCGCCCTGCCCGCCACCCACGTCTACGTCGACGCGGGGCACGCGGGCTGGGTGCAGGACCTGCCGGCCCTGGCGAGCGCGTTGCGGGCGGCGGGGATCGACCGGTCCGCGGGGTTCGCGCTCAACGTCTCGAACTTCCAGCCCACCGACGTCACGGTCGCCTACGGCCGCAGGCTGTCCCGCCTCCTGGGCGGGGCGCACTTCGTCGTCGACACGAGCCGGAACGGGGCCGGTGCCCCCGCCTCGACGGGCCGCGACGAGGACTGGTGCAACCCGCCGGGACGCCGGACCGGGCGGCCGCCGTCGACCCTCACGGGCGAGGACGTCGTCGACGCGTGGCTGTGGGTGAAGCGGCCCGGGGAGTCCGACGGCAGCTGCCGTCCGGGTGAACCGGCGGCCGGGGAGTGGTTCGAGGAGTACGCCCTCGCGCTCGTGGGCGTGTAGAGTCATCACTGCACGTTGCGGACGTAGCGCAGTTGGTAGCGCATAACCTTGCCAAGGTTAGGGTCGCGAGTTCGAGTCTCGTCGTCCGCTCTCTCGAAGTAGCGTCGGGCCCTGTGTGGGCCCGACGCTCTTCTGCTTCCTGGGCCTGGGCTGGGGTCCGGGCCGTCCGCAACCTCCCCGCCAGCACGCTCGCGCTGGCCTGGGCCCTGCACCACGGGGCCACCGTCTTCGTCGGTGACGACTTCTTCGTCGAGTGCTCCGGGATGCCGCGCGGCACCTACGGCCGGGGCGGGACGACCGTCGGCAACGTCTGGCTGTACGGCGAGCTCGGCGGGGAACGCCGGCGCCGGCACGAGCTGCGGCACGCCGACCAGTACGCCCTGCTGGGGACGCTGCCGTTCCTCACGCTCTACGGGCTCAACGCGCTGGTGACCCGCAACCTCCCGCACCGCAACGTCTTCGAGCGGTGGGCGGGTCTGGACGACGGCGGGTACGCGCGAGCGCCCCGACGCAGACCTCAGGGGCGGACGCGCACCGCGAGGACGGCGACGTCGTCCTCGGCGTGACCCTCGACGAGCTGCAGGACGCCGTCGCACAGCTGCTCCGGACCCAGACCGGCGAACCGCCCCGCCGTCTCGGCCAGCCACGCCAGCCCGTCGTCGAGGGAGGCGCCGCGGCGCTCGATGAGCCCGTCGGTGTAGAGCAGGACCGTGGCCCCCGGGGCGAGGCCGTGGACGTGGTCGGCCCGCACGAAACCGGCGTCGAGCCCGAGCAGCAGGTCCGGGCTCGTGCGCAACAGCTCGACGGTCCCGTCGGGATCGACGACGAGCGGGGGCATGTGCCCGGCGTTGGACCACCGCAGCCGCCACGTCGGGGACCCCTCCAGGGGTTCGACGGTGGCGAGGATGCCGGTCGCCAGGGCC
The DNA here is from genome assembly GCF_040702905.1 of Kineococcus sp. NPDC059986. Lineage (NCBI taxonomy): Bacteria > Bacillati > Actinomycetota > Actinomycetes > Kineosporiales > Kineosporiaceae > Kineococcus > Kineococcus sp. NPDC059986. Next base: position 15,919 of record NZ_JBFBND010000019.1, read on the forward strand.
CCCACGCCGAGGTCGCGCATGGCCCGGTCGAGCGCGGCCAACGCCGCGGCCGGGGAGACCTCGAGGGAGTAGCCGATCCCGCGCAGCAGGTTGCGCACCTGCCCCATGGCCGCCGCGGCGTCCTGGTCGTGGCCCGTGACGTCACCGATGACGAGGCAGGCGGCCCCGGCGGCGGTGAGGAACGCGTCGTGCCAGTCGCCGCCGACCTGGGCGTGCTCGGCGGCCGGCAGGTAGCGGACCGCCGTCTCCAGGTGCTCCGGCTGGGGCGCGGACGTCAAGAGGCTGCGCTGCAACGTCTCCGCCATGGTCCGGACGGCGGCCGCGGCGCTGCGCTCGGCGTTCGTGGCCCGGACGCGGTCGAGCGCCTGCGCCGTGGAAGCCGCCAGCGCGGACAGCACGTCGGTGTCCTCGGCCGCCAGTTCCCGCGGCACCCGCCACGACAGCCCGAGGGCGCCGATGACGCGGTCGCCGACCCACAGCGGCCAGGCCGCGGTCCCGTCGTCCGCGACGACGGCCGTCCCCCGCAGCGCCGCCCCGAGGGCACCGACGGCCGGGTCCCGCTCGTCCCCGCGCACGCGCAGGATCCCCTCCTCGAGCAGCCCCAGGACGATGCCGTCGGCGCCGAGCAGCCCGACCGCACCGCGGCCCAGGACGCGCAGGACGTCGTCCTCCGTCTCGACCGTCGGCAGGGCCTGCGCGACGGCGACGAGGCCGGCGAGCCGCTGGGCCTGCCACTGCTGCAGGTTCGCGCGGCGCCGCTCGGCCTCGTAGGAGGCGGCCGCCGAGAGGCCGTCGCCGACCGTCGCGGCCGCCAGGCGCAGGAAGTCCCGGTAGGCACCGTCCAGGGGGATCAGTTCGCTGAGCCGGGCGGCCAGCACGCCGGGCGACTCCCCGCCGAGCGCGGCCGGGATGCGGACCCAGGCCAGCCGGCCCGCGGGCCGCTCCTCGACGACCACCTGCCGCGCCTGCAGCGCCGTGGGCGGGGGCGGCAGCCGGAGGGGACCGCCGGGCAGCTGCAGGTCCACCTCGGGCAGGTCCAGGGGGGCCGTGGAGAGCACGTCGAGGGCCTTCGCGGCGATCTCGGCGGGCGGCTGGAGCTCGGAGGCGAGGTCACCCAGCCGGGTCAGCAGCTCCAGGCGCCGGTGGTCCTGCACCTGCCGCGTCGTCTCGACGGCGACGTCCATGACGCCGGCGACCTCGCCGTCGTCGTCGCGGACCGGGGAGTAGGAGAAGGTGAAGTAGGTCTCCTCGGGGTGCCCGTGCCGGTCCATGACGACGGGCAGGTCCTCGAACCAGACGGCCTCCCCGGAGCGGGCCTGGGCGAAGAGGGGTTCCAGACCGTCCCAGGCCTCGGCGAAGACCTCCCGCACCGGCCGGCCGAGCGCGGTGGGGTGCTTGTCGCCGATCATGCCCGCGTAGGCCTGGTTGTAGAGCATCTCCAGGTCCGGGCCCCAGCAGATGACGATCGCGAAGCGGGTCTCGAGCGCGAGTTCGAGCACCCGGCGCAGCGCGCGGGGCCAGGTGTCGGGATGGCCGAGCGACGTCGTGGACCAGTCGACCTGGTCGTACACACGGCGGAGCTCCACCTCAGGTCCGAAGGGGAGACGGCCGACCACCCCCTGAACCTAGTGGTCACCTAGACGGTCGACTCACCACCGTCGTCCGTGGCCTCGCGCAGCCAGCGCGAGCCGCTGCCCTCCGTGGCGGCGGTGTCGTGGGGGTTGAGGAGCGTGCAGCGGGTCAGCGAGAGGCAGCCGCAGCCGATGCACCCCGTGAGGGAGGTGCGCAGGGCCTCCAGTTCCCGGATGCGGGTGTCGAGCAGCTCCTGCCAGCGGGTGCCGACGCGGGCCCACTCGCGGGCGGTCGGCGGCCGGCCCGCGGGCAGCGTCGCGAGGGCCTCGCCGATGTCGGCCAGGGAGAGCCCGACGCGCTGACCGGCGGCGACGACGGCGAGCCGGCGCAGGACGTGCCGCGGGAAGCGACGGCGGCCGCCGGCGTCCCGCACCGCCTCCACGAGTCCCCGCTCCTCGTAGTGGCGCAGCGCCGCGACGGACACCCCGGCCCGCTGCGCGACGGTCCCGATGCTCAGCAGGTCGTCGCGGGCGCTCACGGGGACATCTTGACCTGCAGTGCGCTGCAGCTGGTGACGTGGTCGGGTGCGCATCGACCACGTCGTCCTCCCCGTCCCCGATCCCGCCCGGACCGCGGCCTTCCACCGCGACGCCCTGGGCCTGACCGTCCACGAGGCCGACGCCAGCTGCGTCGTCGACGTGGGCTGGACGCGGCTGCAGCTGGTGCCCGACCCGGACGCCCGACCCGCGACCCAGCACCTGGCGATCACCGTCCCGGGGGACGCCGGGCCCGCCGCGCTGGAGTGGGTCGCGCAGCGGGCGACCGTCCTCGGGGACGGGCTCGTCGAGCTGTCGCCGTCGTGGGACGGCTGCTCGGTGTACTTCGAGGACGCGCCCGGCGGGACGGTGCTGGAGCTCGTCGCGCGGCGCCGGCTGCCCCACCGGCTGGGCGCCGAGCCCTTCGGGCCGGAGCACCTGCTGGGGATCAGCGAGGTCGGCGTGCCCGTCGCGTGCGTCCCGACGGCACGGGAGCGGCTGGGGCGGGGGGCCGGGCTCCGGCCGTTCGGCGGGGCGGGGTCCCCCGAGTTCGCGGCCGTCGGCGACGACGAGGGGCTGCTCGTGCTCGTCGCCCCGGAACGGCCGTGGTTCCCGACGCAGGACCGCCCCGCCCGACCGACGCGGCTGGACGTCACGCTGTCGGGGACACGCGGGCGTGGCGCTCTGCTCCTGAACCCGGGTACGCTCGTCTCGTATCGTTGAGACTTCAAACAGGGGGCTGGGCACCGTGGAGATCGGGATCAGCGCGTTCGCGGAGACCACGCCGTACCCGGGGACGGGCACGACCATCTCCCACGCCGAGCGGCTGCGGGAGGTCGTCGAGGAGATCGAGCTCGCCGACCAGGTCGGGCTCGACGTCTACGGCCTCGGCGAGCACCACCGCCCCGACTACGCCGCGTCCGCGCCCGCCGTCGTCCTGGCTGCCGCCGCGTCCCGCACGTCCCGCATCCGGCTCTCGACGGCCGTCAGCGTGCTGTCCTCGGACGACCCGGTCCGGGTGTTCCAGCAGTTCGCGACGCTCGACGGGCTCTCGAACGGGCGGGCGGAGATCATGGCCGGCCGCGGGTCGTTCATCGAGTCGTTCCCGCTGTTCGGCTACGACCTCGACGCCTACGACGAGCTGTTCGCCGAGAAGCTCGACCTGCTGCTGGCCATCCGGGACGATCCGGCGCACGTGACCTGGCCGGGTGGGAAGCACCGCGCCGGCATCCCCGGTCTCGGGGTCTTCCCGCTGCCCGTGCAGCAGCCGCTGCCGGTGTGGATCGCCGTCGGCGGCAACCCCGAGTCCGTCGTGCGCGCCGGGACCCTCGGCCTGCCGTTGGCCATCGCGATCATCGGCGGCATGCCGGAGCAGTTCGGCCCGCTCGCCGACCTGTACCGCCAGGCGGGTCGCAAGGCCGGGCACGACGAGTCCGTCCTGCGCATCGCGACGCACTCGCACGGGTTCGTCGCCCCGACGACGCAGCAGGCGACGTCGGTGCACTTCAAGCCCTACCAGGGCGTCATGAACCAACTCGGGCACGAACGCGGCTGGGGGTACTTCTCGCACACGTCCTACGAGGCCGCACGCAGCCGCCGCGGCGCGCTGCTCGTCGGGTCACCCGAGGAGGTGGCCGAGAAGATCCTCTTCCAGCACGAGCACCTGGGGATCGACCGGTTCATGCTGCACCTGTCCGCCGGGACGATGCCGCACGCGGACGTGCTGAAGGCCGTCGAGCTGCTCGGGACCGAGGTCGCGCCGCTCGTGCGCAAGGAGTTGAGCTGACCTCGACGCTGCGTCACCGCGCGGGGCTCCGGGGTTGAGCTCGTTGACGCAGCCGGCTAGTAGGTTGAGTCGGCTGCTGGAGCCAACGCGAAGCGTTGGACAACGAGCCCTCCCCCGGAGGGCGCTGTGCACAGAGTTGTCCACATCATCCACAGACCCGGGCGCGGGTTCAGCGCTCCCGGACGACGAGCCAGACGGCGAACGCCGTGGCGACGACGATCGCCCCGACGAGCACGGCGGTCTGCTGAGGCGGTGTGCCCGGGGCCCGCTCGCTCGTCTCCCGGACCCGGTGCTGCGCCGTCGTCTTGAGCTCGTCGACCTTCGCCGAGGCCTGCGCCTTGACGTCGGCCTTGGCGGCGAGGGCGTCGGCGGTCGCGGCGAGGCGTTCGCGGGTCTTCTCGATGTCCTCGACGAGGGCGTCGCGGTCGGTCGGGACGGGACCCGTCCCGGGGGTGGGGCTCGCGCTCATCGGTGGAAACCCTCCTTGACGGTCTGGACGTCCTGCTTGAGGCCGTCCACGGCGGCCTGCGGCACGGGCGGAGTGGCCTCGGAGACCTCCTTCTTGCCCATCACCGCCAGCAGCGCGGCGACGGCGAAGAGGACGACGCCGACGATCAGTGCGGACAGCCACGCCGGGACGAGGTGGGCAAGCCCCAGGACGGCCGTCGTCACGAGCGCTCCGACGCCGAAGAACGCGAGGAGACCGGCACCGGAGAACATCCCGATCCCGATGCCGGCCTTCTTGCCCTTGGCGGTGAGGTCGAGCTTGGCCAGCTGCACCTCGTCCTTCACCAGCCGCGACATCTGCTCGGTGAGCTGGCTGACGAGCTGACCCACGCTCTCGTCACGCCGGTGCTGCGTGCCGGACGGGGCCGGGCCCGGTCCGTGCGACACGCTGAGGTCGTCGGTCCGGGTGCCGGGCCCCGTGGGTTGCGTCATGCAGGGCCCTTACCCGCACAGGACGTTCTCAATCACCGCATGTGCGGGTACACGTGCGTCGTCGGGGCGACGAACGTCTCCTTGATCGCGCGGGGGCTCGTCCAGCGCTGGAGGTTGAGGATCGAACCGGCCTTGTCGTTGGTGCCGGACGCGCGGGACCCGCCGAACGGCTGCTGCCCGACGACGGCCCCGGTCGGCTTGTCGTTGACGTAGAAGTTCCCCGCGGCGAACCGCAGGGCCTCCGACGCCTGCACGACGGCGGCGCGGTCGGTCGCGACGACCGAGCCCGTCAACCCGTAGGCCGCGCCCTCGTCGACGGTCCGCAGGACGTCGGCCCAGGCGCCGGGGCGGGAGTCGTCGTAGACGTGGACGGCGAGGAACGGCCCGAAGTACTCGGTGCCGAACGCGTCGTCGGTCGGGTCCTGACCCAGCACGACCGTCGGCCGGACGAACCAGCCCTCGGAGTCGTCGTACGTCCCGCCGGCGGCGACGGTCAGGCCGTCGGTGCTGCGGGCGCGTTCGATCGCGGCGACGTTCTTGGCGTAGCTGCGCGCGTCGATGACGGCGCCACCGAAGTTCGACAGGTCGCTCACGTCGCCGTACGTGAGGGACTCCACGTGGGCGAGGAACTCCTCCCCCACGACGTTCCACACCGACCGCGGGACGAAGGCGCGGGAGGCGGCGGAGCACTTCTGCCCCTGGTACTCGAAGGCGCCGAGGAGCAGCGCCGTCGACAGCGTCGCGGGGTCGGCCGAGGGGTGGGCGACGACGAAGTCCTTGCCGCCCGTCTCCCCCACCAGGCGCGGGTAGGTGCGGTAGTTCCCGATGTTCTCCCCGACGGTCCGCCACAGGTGCTGGAACGTCGCGGTGGACCCGGTGAAGTGGATCCCGGCGAGGTTCGGGTCGGCGAGCAGGACGTCGGAGGCGTCCTTGCCGTCACCCGTGATGAGGTTCACCACCCCCGGCGGCAGCCCGGCCGCCTCGAGCAGCTTCATCGTGTGCCAGGCCGCGAGCGTCTGCGTCGGGGAGGGTTTCCACACGACGGTGTTCCCCATGAGCGCGGGCGCCGTCGGCAGGTTCCCGGCGATGGCGGTGAAGTTGAACGGCGTGATGGCGTAGAGGAAACCCTCGAGCGGGCGGTGGTCGAGGCGGTTCCACACCCCGGGGCTCGAGACCGGCTGCTCCTCCAGCAGACGGCGGCCGAACGCGACGTTGAACCGCCAGAAGTCGACGAGTTCGCACGGGGCGTCGATCTCGGCCTGCTGCGCGGTCTTGGACTGCCCGAGCATCGTGGCGGCCGCGATCCTCTCCCGCCACGGACCGGCGAGCAGGTCGGCCGCGCGCAGGAACACCGCGGCGCGGTCGTCGTAGTCCATCGCGGCCCAGTCGCGGCGGGCGGCGAGCGCCGCGTCGGCGGCGGCCCGGGCCTGGTCGCGGGTGGCGGTCCCGAACGTCCCGAGGACGCTGGCGTGCTGGTGCGGCTGGACGACGTCGACGCGCGTCCCCCCGCCCAGTTCCTCGCGCCCGCCGATGGTCTGGGTGAGTTCCACCGGGTTCGCGACGTGCGCGGCGAGGGCGTCGGTGAGGAGCTTGCGCTCGGGACTGCCGGGGGCGTACCCGTGGATCGGTTCGTTGCGCGGGGCGGGGACGTCGGTCACGGATTGCACGACGGGTTTCCTTCCGTGTCGATGGTCGTCGGGGGGGTGCTCAGCCGGCGACGAGGGAGCGGGCGAAGAACGCGAGGTTCGCGGGGCGTTCGGCGAGGCGGCGGGAGAAGTACCCGTACCAGTCGGTGCCGTAGGGGACGTACACCCGGACGGTGTGGTCGCGGGCGAGGCGCTGCTGCTCGGCGGAGCGGATGCCGTAGAGCATCTGGAACTCCGCGGAACCGTCCGGCCTGCCCTTGAGGAGTTCCTCGGCGACGGCGACGATGCGCAGGTCGTGGGTCGCGACCATCGGGTAGGCGCCGCCGTCGAGGAGCGCCTTGAGGCACCGCACGTACGCCTTGTCGACGTCGGCCTTCGCGGGGTAGGCGACCTCGGGCGGTTCGTTGTAGGCGCCCTTGACGAGCCGGACGCGGGACCCGGCGTGGGCGAGGTCGCGGGCGTCGCCCTCGGTGCGGCGCAGCATCGCCTGCAGGACGCAGCCCGTGCGGGGGAAGTCGGCGCGCAGCGCGCGGACGGTCGTCAGGGTGTCGTCGACGCGGGTGTGGTCCTCCATGTCGACGGTGACGTCGACCCCCAGCGCCTGCGCGCGCTCGACCAGGCGGTGGGCCCGTTCGGTCGCGCGGCGGGGACCGTCCGGGCCGAGGCCCTGCCCGAGGGCGGACAGCTTGATCGAGATCTCGTTGCCGCAGGTGAGGCCCTCGCCGGCGAGGCGTTCGAGGAGCTCGGTGTAGCCGGCGACGGTCTCGTCGGCCTGCTCGGGCGCGGTGACGTCCTCACCGAGCCGGTCGAGGGACACGGCGATGCCCTGCGCCGTGAGGTCGCGGACCGCACCGGCGGCCGCGTCGACGTCGTCGCCGGCGATGAAGCGGGCGACGACGGGCCGGCTGAGGGTGCTGCCGGTCACGAGCCGGCGGATCCCGTCGTTGCCGGCGACACCGAGGAGGAGTTGTCCGAACACCCTTCGACGCTAGAACGCCCGCGTGACGCGGGCCACTGACGTCTGCCACGTCTTTCGGGGTTCTCGTCATCCAGGTGGATGATGAGCACGTGAACCCGACCGACCAGGTGCAGGACCTCGTCGACACCGTCGCCGAGCTCACCGGCGCCCCGGTGACGCTGGAGGACCGCGACCTGCTGCTCGTCGCGAGCTCGGGCCACGACGAGGTCATCGACGACGTCCGGCGCCGCTCGATCCTGCGCCGCCGCTCGGACCCGCGGGTCCAGGAGCTCTTCGCCGGGTTCGGCATCGCGCGGGCGACCGCACCGCTGCGCATACCCGGCGACCCGACGTCGGGACGGCTGGCCCGGTGGTGCCTGCCCGTGCGGTGGCGGGGCGTGACGTACGGGTACCTGTGGCTGCTCGACCCGCACGACCGCGTCCGCGCCGAGCACCTCAACCGCGTGCGCGACGCCCTCGACCTGGTCGCCGCGCACCTCGCGACGCGGGCCCGCACGGCCGACCGCACGACGTGGGCCGTCGGAGAGCTGCTGTCCACCGACGCGGGGTCACGCGCCCGGGCGGTGGAGGAGCTGCAGCGCGACGGACTGCTCACCCCCACGGTCACGGTCGTGGCGATCGCCCCCGTCGACGGCGGCCCCACGGGGGCGGTCAACGGCTGGCTGCTGCCCCGCGCGGTGCTGTCCGCCGCCGTCGGCCACCGCGCCGCGCTCGTCGTGCCGACCCCCCTCGGCGGACGCGACGTCGCCGAACGCGCCGCCGCTGCTCTGCTGTCCCAGCACCCGGGGGGTCTGGCCGTGGGGGTGTCGGGGGTGGTCGCGGCCGGGTCGGCGCACACGGGGTGGCAGCAGGCCGACGCGGCGCTGCGCTCTGGAGGCGCCGGGGTCCGGGAGTGGGAGCGGCTCGGGGCGCTCCGGTTGCACGCCCTCGGCGACCCGGCGGCGCTCGCCGACGTCGTGCGCGACGAACGGGCCCGCCGGCTGCTGGCCGCCGAACCCGACCTCGTCCTCACCGCCCGGACGTACCTCGACCTCGCGGGGTCGGCGCAGCGGACGGCCGAGGCGCTGTCGATCCACCGGCAGACGCTCTACCACCGGTTGCGCCGCGTCACCGCGGTCAGCGGGTACGACCTCGACGACGGACGGGACCGGCTGGCCCTGCACCTCGCCCTGGTGCTGGGCGGCTCACACGGCGATTCCTAGCTGTCTGCTTATCGAAAGGGATAAGGTACGAGGTACTGACCGGTTGAAGGAGTGACGTGGCCGCCTTGCCCCCGGAACTCACCCGCGCTCCCCTGCGCACGTTCCGCAACGACGTCCTGGCACCCCGCTACACGCAGCCCGCTGTGCAGCTCCACCGGCTGCGGGAGCAGGGCCGGGTCAGGCGAGCCGCCCGGGGTGTGCACTACCTGGTGCCGGAAGGAGCCGACAGCGGATGGCGCCCGAGCCTGGAGAGCCTGGCCGCCGGCGTGGCCACCGCGACCTTCGGGGACCGCGTACCGGTCCTCATGCACGTGTCCGCCGCCCGGGTGCTGGGTGCGCTCCCGCGGGCCCTGGCCGTCGCCGTCGTCGCGGTGCCCGAACAACGCCCACCCCTCGTGCCGGAGGACAGGGAGGACGCTCGCGTGGTCTTCGTCAGGCGAGCGGTCGACACTCTGGACGCTCAGCTCGAAGAGACCGACCTCGGCCCGGTCCTGGTCACGAGCCCCGAGCAGACGCTCCTCGACCTGGCCCGGCGTCCGGACCTGGTGAACCTCCCCGGCGAGGTGTGGGACGCCGTCAGAGGGCTTTGGCCGCGGTGTGACCCGACGGAGCTGCAGCGGCTGGCCGTCGAGCAACGCGGACGCGCGGCCCTCCGTCGCGCCCAGGCGGCACGTCGTGGGCACGGGCACCCCGTGGACCTGTCACCGGAGGGACGGGCGTGAGCGAGGGACCACTGGCGCGGTACCGGGCGCAGAGACCACCCGACAGCTGGTGGACCGACGTCTCGTCCGAGGACGCGGCGTGGATGGACAGCGACTGGATGCACCTCGCGACGGCCGCGGCGGCCACGTCCTCCGGTCGGGAGCACCTCCAGCGCGAGCGCCTCGAGGCAGCGGAGGCCGGGCAGGACGCCGCCGTCGCCAGGCTCGACACCGCCCTCGCAGGGGGCGCTCTCCTCCTGAGCGCGGCAGCAGCGCGCGACGCGGAACGGCGGCGGGCCTTGACGACAAGGCCGCGTTCCCCGCTCCGCGAGGAGCTCGAGGAGTGCGCGACCCAGTTCGGCGCCGACCCGGAACAGGTCTCGCGGGACCACGCCATCAGTCACGTCCTCGCGGCGCTCGCGGACCTGCCGGGGGCCGGTGACGGCAGTGGCGACCTGGTCTTCATCGGCGGGACGGCCCTCGCACGAACCCTCTTGCCGACACTGCGTCTTGAGGGGCGTGGTGGGTCCCTCCCCGCCGGACGGTCACCTCGTCACCCCGCTCAACATCGCCAGGACCTGCCGGTGGGTGCCCGTGGCCTCGGCGTAGCGGGCGAACTCGGCCCGCCGGACCACCACCTCCTCGACGTCCCGGTCGGAGTGCAGCAGCCCCAGCGCCTCGTCCAGGAACTCCTCGAGCGGCATCGCGTCCGGGTCGTCCTGCTGGCCCATCAGGGTGGTGCGGACCGCCGGCGGCACCACCTCGACCACCTGCACCGACCGGTCGGCCAGCTGGACCCGCAGGCTCTGGGTGAAGGAGTGCAGGGCCGCCTTGGTCGCGCTGTAGGTCGGGGTCGCCGCCCACGGCACGAAACCCAGGGCGGAGGTGACGTTCACGACCACCGGGTCGTCGTTCCTCAGCAGCTGCGGCAGGAACGCGTACGTCGTGCGGACCGGCCCGAGCAGGTTGGTCGTGACGTGCGCTTCGGCGACGGACACGGACGAGGCGTCGAGCAGGTCCTCCTGCGCCATGACGCCCGCGTTGTTGACGAGGACGTTCAGCTCGGGGTGGGTCTCGGCCAGGGTCCGGGCGGCACGGGCGATCGACACGGGATCGGTGACGTCCAGGACGACCGTTCCCAGACCCGGGTGGTCGGCCGCGATCCGGTCCAGCACGTCCTCGCGGCGGCCGGCGACCACGACCCGGTTGCCGGCCGCCCAGAACCGCAGGGCCATCCCCAGACCGATGCCGGCCGTTCCTCCGGTGATGAGCAGGGTGTTGCCGGTGGCCTTCATCGCGCACGTCCTCTGGTCGATCGTCCCGGTGGTTCCCACCGACACCTCGACCGTAGGAACGGTCCGACCGGTGGTGAAGAGACCGCCCGTCCAGGGATCGGCGGTCCCTGGTCGGGGACCGGGAGGCGACCTAGCCTGAGGTCATGCACCAGAAGGACCTCGCGGACTTCCTGTGGAGTCGGCGCGAGACCCTGCAACCGGGTGACGTCGGACTCCCGGCCGGTACCCGACGGCGGACGAAGGGTCTGCGACGCGAGGAGGTCGCGGCGCTGGCGGGCATGTCGACCGACTACTACGCACGGCTGGAGCAGCAGCGCAGCCCGCAGCCGTCGGTGCCGATGGTCGCGGCGCTGGCCAGGGCCCTGCGCCTGACCCTCGACGAACGGGACCACCTGTTCACCCTCGTGGGTCACGGCGTTCCCGCGCGCCACCTCCGGTCCGAGCACGTGAGCCCGACGCTGCTCCGCGTCCTCGACCGACTGGACGACAGCCCCGCACTCGTCGTCGACGACCTGGCCGCGGTGCTGGCGCAGAACGCGCTGAACGTGGCCCTGACGACCGACAAGAGCCGGCACACGGGTCTCGCGCGCAGCGCCTACTACCGCTGGTTCGTGGATCCGCAGGAACGCGCGCACTACGCGGCCGCCGACCACGTGCAGCTCGGACGCACGCACGTCGCCCGGCTCCGAGCCGCCGTGACCGCGGGCAGCGACCGGCAGACCGCGGCCCGCATCGTCGACGAGCTGCAGGGGCGGAGCCAGGAGTTCCGGGAGTTCTGGAAGCGGCAGGAGGTCACGCAGCGCTACGAGGACCGACGCTCCTTCGTGCACCCCGAACTGGGGCAGATCGACCTGGACTGCGAGTACCTCTACGTGGAGAACCGCGCCCAGAGCCTCATCGTTCTGACCGCGCGGCCCGGCAGCGAGAGCTACGACAAGCTGAAGCTCCTCTCGGTCATCGGCCACCGTTCCTGGGCCGCCGGCACCCTCTGAGCGAGGACGTCGACCTGGTCACGTCCGTTCCTCGACGGGAGGTGGCGGAACGCATCGAGGGGGTGCTGCGACGGCGACTGCGACGCACCCACGGCGGGTTCTCCTGGCTCGGACCCAGCCTCGCGGACGTCGACGCCGTCGAGCCGGCCGTGGCGTCGATCGGGCGCGTGAACGTGCGCTTCCAGCTCCTGCCCGGATCGCGCTACCCCCGTTGGCCCCTCCAGGTCCGTCGGCTCCACCAGCGCTACTCCGACGCCCCGCCGGCCTCGCTCACGAGCCTGAGCACGGCCGGGTTCGTCGTCAGCAAGCTGAGCGCGTGGCACGACAGGAGGAGCCCCAGGGACCTCTACGACCTGTGGGCTCTCGGGGTGGTCGGCGGCTTCACTCCCGAGGCGGTACACCTGCAGAGGCGCCTCGGACCGACAGGCGGATCCCTCCCGGCCTTCGTCCCGCCCCCGTCCGAGGACGCGTGGACTGCAGCCCTGGCCCACCAGGGGCGCGTCCAGGTGTCGGCCGCTGTCGCGGCCCGCGAGGTCGGCGAGATGTGGGGACGAGCCGTGCGCGCAGCAGACCGACCCTCGTCCACCGACCACCGGCCGTGACGTTCCCGGTCGCCGTCGAGCACGCCTCTCGCGCTGCTGCGTGACGGCTGACAGGCTGGCGGGGTGCTGCCAGCCGACGGTCACGTGCACAGCCAGTTCTCCTGGGACGCGCGGAACGTCGGCGCGATGCGGGAGACGTGCGCCCGCGCGGTCGAGCTGGGGCTGCCGTCGGTGGCGTTCACCGAGCACGTCGACGTCACCCCGTTCCGCGCGGGGTTCCTCGAGCGGGAGCACGGGGAGTTCGTCGTCGACGGGATCCTGCGAGCGCCGCTGCCGGACGCGGACGCCTACCGCGAGAGCCTGGAACGGTGCCGCGCCGAGTTCACCGACCTCGTCGTCCTCAGCGGCCGGGAGGTCGGGCAGCCGCACCTGCACGCCGCGGAACTCGCCGCGCTGACACCCGTCGACCGCGTCGTGGGATCGCTGCACTGCCTGTGGGACGGGGAGGCGTACGCCGAACCCTGGCTGCTGTTCGAGCAGCGGCCCGCGGCCGACGTGTTCCGCGACTACCTCGCCGAGGTGTGCCGGATGGCGACGGCGGACTTCGACACGTTCGCGCACCTGGACTACCCGGTCCGCAGCTGGCCGGGGGAGTTCGACCCGGCGGAGTTCGAGGAGGAGCTGCGCACGGCGCTGCGGGCGCTCGCGGTGACCGGGCGGTGCCTGGAGTACAACACCCGGATCCCGTTGCACCCGACCGTCCTGCGGTGGTGGGTGCAGGAGGGGGGCGAACGGCTGACGTTCGGCAGCGACGCGCACCACCCCGGTGCGGTCGGGCACGGCCTGGCCGAGGCGGGGACCGTCGCGGCGTCGGTGGGGTTCGCCCCGGCCCGCCGCCCGCAGGACCCCTGGGTGCGGTCGTGACCTGGTGGGAGGACGTCCACGGCGACCCGTGCCGGGAGTGCGGCACGTCGTGGGTCGTCGGGTTCGAGCGCGCCGTCGAGGACGTCGCGCGGGTGCCGTGGGAGTTCGCGCTCTTGCTGCCGCTCGCGGGTCCCCCGACGAGCGGGTGGTCCGGGACGGAGTACACCGTGCACGTCGCCGACACGCTGCGGTCCTGGTCCGAGCGCCTCGTCGCGGCGCTCGCGGGCGACGCGGCCGTCCCCGCGGGCCACGACGCCGACGAACTGGCGGCGGCGCGGCGGTACGGCTCGTTCGGGCCCGGCGCGGCGCTGTGGGCGGTCCGGCGGGCGACGGAGGAGTGGTGCGACGTCGTCCGCGAAGCCCACGCCCGCGGGGTCGCGGTGCGGCACGCGCGGCACGGGGACCTCTCGGCCCACGACATCGCGCTGCGGAACCGGCACGGGGCGCTGCACCACGTCGGTGACGTGCGGCGGTTGGCCGTCCCGTGATCCTGCCCGCCGTCCGCGACCCGCGCCTCGTCACGGTCCGCCGCGGGGGCACGCTGATCGACGCCGACCACCACCTGCTGGCCCTCTGGGCCGCCGACTGCGCCGAGCACGTGCTCGACCTGTTCGAGCGCGAGCGCCCGGACGACCCTCGACCGCGGCAGGCCGTCGAGGCCGTCGGCGCCTGGACCCGCGGGTCGCTGCCGATGATGCAGTGCCGGGCGCTCGGCGGGCACGCGATGGGAGCCGCGCGTCCGCTGCGCGGGGCGGCCCGGTTCGCCGCCTACGCCGCGGGGCAGGCCGCGTGCGTCGCCCACGTCGCCGAGCACGACCTCGGCGCCGCCGCGTACGCGATCAAGGCCGTCGCCGCCGACGCGGGCGTCGCGGCGGGACGGGCGGAGCGGGAGCGGCAACGGGACCGGCTGCCGGCCGCCGTGCGGGCGCTCGTCCTGGAGGACCAGGAGCAGCGGGATGCGATCTGCTGGGGCGTCTTCGGCCGCTAGGCTTCGATGCAACAGCACTGTTGCACCAGGAGGTCCCGTGACCGGCCACCCCGAAGGCACCCCGCACGCGCAGGGACTCCTCGACGTCGGCGACGGCCACCGCGTCGCGTGGTGGGTGAGCGGCGACCCCGTCGGGACGCCGGTCGTCGTCCTGCACGGCGGCCCGGGCGGCCGCGCCACCCCGGGATGGCGGCGGTTCCTGGACCCGGCGCGCTACCGCATCGTCCAGTTCGACCAGCGCAACTGCGGGGAGAGCACCCCGCGGGCGTCGGACGACGTCGTCGACCTGTCCGCCAACACCACCCCGAACCTGCTGGCCGACGTCGAACGGCTCCGCGAGCACCTCGGCGTCGAGCGCTGGGTCGTCCTCGGCGCGTCGTGGGGCAGCACCCTCGGGCTCGCCTACGCGCAGCGGCACCCCGACCGCGTCCGCGCGCTCGTCCTGTTCTCGGTCGCCACGACGACGCGGCGGGAGGTCGAGTGGATCACCCGCGCCGTCGGGCGGGTCTTCCCCCACGAGTGGGAGGCGTTCCGCGACGCCGTCCCGCCGGCCGAACGGCACGGGGACCTCGCCGCGGCGTACGCACGCCTCCTGCACGACCCCGATCCGGCCGTCCGTGCCGACGCCGCCCGGGCCTGGTGCACGTGGGAGGACGTCCACGTCTCCCTCGTCCCCGGCCACCAGCCGAACCCGCGGTACGAGGACCCGGCGTTCCGGCTGGCCTTCGCCCGGCTCGTGACGCACTACTTCGCGGCGGCCGGGTTCCTCGCCGACCTCGCCCCGGGCGGTGACCTCGTCGCCGGTGCGGGACGGCTCGCCGGGATCCCGGGCGTCCTCGTCCACGGCCGCCTCGACGTCTCCAGCCCCCTCGACATCGCATGGAACCTGCACCGCGCGTGGCCGGGCAGCGAACTCGTCGTCGTCGAGGACGGCGGACACGGCGGGGACGCGTTCCTCGCCCCGGTGACCGCGGCCGCCGACCGCTTCGCCGCCGCACCGTGACCGCGCAGGTCACAGGGCTGGGGACGCAGCTGCGGCGGCTGCTCGACCGGCTGGAGCGCGACGTCGCCGACCTGGGCGCCGAGCTGGGTCTGGAGGGGCACCGCCCGCGGTACTCCCCCGTCGTGCGGGCCGTCCTGGCCCACGGGCCGCTGACGATCCGCGGGGTCGCCGAGGCGACCGGGGTGACGCACTCCGCCGCGAGCCAGACGGTCGCGCAGATGCGGCGCGACGGCTGGCTGCAGGCGGCACGGGGCGCCGACGGCCGGGAACGCGTCGTCGACCTCACCGCCAGCGCGCGCGACCTCCTCCCCGTCGTGGAGCGGGAGTGGCGCACGACGGAGGCCGCCGTCGCCGACCTCGACGCGGAACTGCCGATGCCGCTGGCGGAGCTGCTGACGCTGGCCGAAGCCGCGTTGGACCGGCGCTCGCTGCGGGAGCGGATGGGTGCGGTTCAGGCGGTCGCGCCGTCGGACCCGTCGTCCAGCGGGACGTAGCCCACGGGCAGGCCGCCGCTCACCCCGGCCGTCTCCCACGGCATCCCGCCGTCGCTGAGGACGGACACGACGCGGCCGTCGGCGTCGTAGCCCGTGTAGGTGGGGTAGCCGCCGTCGCCGATGCCGGTGGAGAAGACGACCCCGTCCTCGACGCCGTCGGTCGCACGGACCAGGCAGTGGGGCGCCGGTCCGCCGGCCGGGTAGGCGGCGGCCAGGTACGCGTCGAAGACCGTGCCGAGCTCCCCGGGCGGGAGGGTGCCGTCCGGGTCGATGTCGACGGGCGGTGCGACCGCGGACCAGAAGCCGCCGTCACCACCGTCGGTGACGATGTCCAGCGCGCGGACCGAGACCCAGCGCACGACCGCGGTGTCCGCGAACGACAGCTCCAGCCAGGCGACCCGGCCCCCGTCACCCGGGTCCCAGACCGCCACGGTGACGTCGGCGTCGACCGGCCCGTCGGCCACGGCGAACGGGTCGGCCCCGGACGTCGACGACGCCCAGACGGCGTCCGCGCCGGGACCGCCGAACAGGGAGCCGGTGGGCAGGTGCAGGGTCACCGCGTGCTCGAGGCGCACCGGTCCCGTCAGCTCCGGCCCGTCCGGGAACGACAGGGTCACCGGGGGTGCCAGGTGGGTGCTGCCCGGCGGTGGTCCGTCCCCCGCGCAGGCGCGGAAGGCGACGACGGGGACGCGCGCGGGAGTGCTCGGGGAGCTGCTCGGGGGCTCGGGCGCGGGTGCCGCACCGGGGGCCGCGCACCCGACGAGGAGCAGGAGGGAGAGCAGGGCGGGACCGGGACGCACGGCTCAGGACAGCACGCGGGGCCGTCCACGGGGTGGCGACGAGGGGCGACCACCCGGTCGGAGCACCGGCGTCCACACGGCGTCAGCCCCGCCCCCACACCTCCTCGACAGCGGCGACCTGAGCAGGCAGGTCCATCCCGCCCACGTCCAACCGCACGTCGACGGCCGGCGGGTCGGCGGCGTCGCGACGGTGCAGCCAGGCGAACTCCTCCTCCGTCAGCCAGACCGGGCGGGTGGCGGCACGACGCGACGCCTCGACGAACGGGACGCGCAGGTGGACGAGGAGGACGCCGGGCAGCTCCGCGCGGTAGGCCGCCGCGGTGCCCGGGTCGAGGACGTCGGCGAGGACGACGTCGAAGCCCTCGGCCAGCAGGTTCCGCGCGACGGCGCACGCGCTGCGGACGGCGAGCGCCGTCTGCCGCGGACCGTCGGGCTCCCACACCGGGGCGTGACCGGCGACGACGAACTGCCGCACGTCGTCGAGGTCGATGAACGCCGCGGCGGGGCGGGCGGCGGCCAGCGTCCGGCCCGTCGTCGTCTTGCCCACGGCGGGACCGCCGGTGAGGACCAGGGGGCGGCGGGGCACCCGACGTGTCTACCGTCGCCGCGTGAGCGGTGCACCACGGTTGCGACCCCTGCGGGCCGGGGACCTGCCGGCGCTCGCGGTCCTGGGGTCCCGCGCCGCCGACGAGCTCGAGCGGGGTGCGGCCGTGGACGTGCTCGTGGCCGTCGTCGAGGGACGGGTGGTGGGGGTGGGCGCCGTCGACCACGTCGCGCGACCGGGCGCCGGGGTGCTGTTCCTGCTGCTCGTCGATCCGGACCACCGTTCGCGCGGGCTGGGGACGTCGCTCGTCCAGGCCCTGGAGACGTGCGCCCACGGGCGCGGCGCGGGCGTCACCGAGATCGAGGTGGACGCCGGGAACGACCGGGCGCTGGCCCTGTACGAACGGCTGGGCTACCGCCGGGTCGGGGTCGTCGGGCCGGACGGGTCCGGGGACCGCCGGCGCGTGCTCAGACGGACTCCGGCACGGGCTGCTGTGCCGCCCGGGTGACCCGGCGCCGGCGGGCCCCGAGGCGTTCGAGGGGCAGGAAGGCCGCCCAGCACACGACGGTCGGGAGGAAGTGGATGCCGAGGGTCAGGTAGGTCGAGAGGTGGAAGAGCATCGCGGCCCCGACCGCGACGTACAGCTTCTTCCCGCGCAGCCACAGCGCGACGGGGGCGAGGAACTCGCAGACGAGCACCGTCCACTGCACGGCGACGAGGAACGCCGGGAACCGGCCGACCCAGTCGCCGAGCGTCGACCCGCGCCGGGTGACGGCCCAGACGGTGACCGCGCCGTTGGCCCAGTCCCAGGGCGTCCCGCTGCGCACGCACTTGCTGACCGCCGACCCCGTGTAGGTCATGACGGTCGCCACCTGAACGCACCGCAGGGCCCAGCCGGCGGCGCGGCTCGGGTGCTGGTCGTCGAAGTCGGCGCGGCCGGCGGTGAGCAGGACGACCATGCCGACGACGATCGCCATGTGGTCGTGGGCGACGTACCCGAAGCCCATCGACCACAGCACCCAGGACAGGTAGCCCAGCGAGCTCAGCCACCCCGCCAGGTAGCGGGTGCGCCGGGGCACGGTCAGCACGAGCCCCAGGACCATCGCGGCGAGCGCGAGGGAGGCCGTGAGCGTCGTGGGCGGCGGCCAGTGCAGGACCCGGCCGACGAGCGTGGGGCGCCAGAAGGCGCCGACGTGCACGTGCTCGAAGACGTGGTTCGTGATGAACAGGGCGTCCACCAGCGCGAACGCGCCGAGCACGACGCGCAGCCACGCGACGCGCGCCACGGGCAGGGCGGGGACGAGGAAGCGCAGCACCCGGCCGTCGGCGGCGCTCACGACGCGGTCCAGGTGGCGAGGACGCGGACCTCGGTCGGGCCGACGAGCCGGGCGTCGCGCATCTGCTGCTCGCTGCGGACGAGCCGCAGCTGCCGCAACCGGTCGGCCCCCGGGTGCAGGGCCGCCCGGGACCGGGCGATGTCCCCGAGCAGGGCCGGGTCGGCGATGATCCGCTGCCCCTGCCCCTCCAGCTCGGCGCGCGAGAGCCCGACCGCGGCGGGGCTCAAGGGCACCGGGACGGTGCGGCCGTCGACCGTCGTGCCCTCCAGGGAGGTCGAGACGACGCTGCCGTCCGCCGGACGCGGGGTGGCGTACTGGGACAGCGAGCCGAGCGGGAACCAGTCGTTGGTGTCGGCGAGCTGACCGCCCAGCAGGACGGCGACCCCGGCGCCGAGGGCCGCCACGCGCCAGGCGACGGAACGGGGGGACAGGTCGCCGGGCGCCGTGGTGCTCACAGTCGGTGATTCTGGCCGACGGGCGGTCAGCTGCGGGTGCGAACCGCCACGACGGCCACGTCGTCCTCGGGGCGGGGAGGCAGCAGGTCGTCGAGGACGGCGTCGCACAGCCCTTCGAGGTCGAGTCCGGCGTGCCGGGAGACGGCGTCCAGGAGCAGGGCCGTGCCCTCGTCGAGGCTCTGGTCACGCCGTTCGACGAGGCCGTCGGTGTGGAAGAGGACGGTGTCGCCGGGCCGCAGGACGACCTCGCCCTCGTGGCGGGTGGTCGTCGGGTCGATGCCCAGGAGCAGGTCCGGGCCCTCGCTGCCCTCGGCGACGACGAGGGGGACGGCGACGCCGTTGCGGCCCAGCACGACGGGGGCGGGGTGACCGGCGCTGGAGAACTCCAGGACCACCCCGTCCGGGCGGGGGTCCAGCCGGCCCACGAGGACGGTCGCGAGGGTGCCGAGGCCGAGCCCGGCCATGGCCGCGTCAAGGCGGCGGAGCAGCGCCGCGGGACCGTCCGGTGCTGCGAAGGCGATGCCGCGCAACAGGTTCCGCAGCTGACCCATGGCGGCCGCCGCGGCGGTGTCGTGGCCCACGACGTCGCCGATGACGAGGGTCGTCGTCCCGTCCGGCTGGTGGAAGGCGTCGTACCAGTCGCCCCCCACCTGGACGGCCCGGGCGGCGGGGCGGTAGCGGACGGCCGTCTGCCAGTGCGGGGACTGCGCCGGCGGGGTCAGCAGGTCGCGCTGCAGACCCTCGGCGATGCGCTGCTGCTGTCCGTACAGACGGGCGGTGTCGAGGGCCAGCGCGCCCCGCTCGGCGACCCCGGAGATCGTCGCGAGGTCCTCGGGGTCGAACGGGCGGCGGCCGTGGTCGCGCGCGAGGGTCACGAGGCCCACCGTGCGGCCGCGGGCCCGCAACGGCAGGACGACGACGTGCTCGGCGTCCAGGGCGGTGGCCTCCTCGCGCGCGGCCCCGGGACCGACGAGGTCCTCCATCGCCCGGACCGCCGGGACGGGCATCGTGACGGGACGGCCGGTGCGGACGGCCTGGAGGATGAAGGGCGGACCCGCGGGGTTGCGCTCGGTGAGGGCGCGCATGCGGTGGGAGCGGTAGGACTCGAGCAGGTCCTGGCGGGTGGGGTCGGCGTGCCGGCAGCCGACGTCGCGCAGCGTCGACTGGCCCTCGACGACCGAGACGATGCACCAGTCCCCCAGGACCGGCACGAGGATGTCCGAGAACCGGGCCACGGCGGTCTCGGCGTCCAGCGTCCCGGACAGGTGCGCCCCCACCCGGGTCAGCACCTGGACCTGCGTGCGCGCCCGGTGCGCGGCCTCCTCCGCCTCGCGGCGTGCCGTGGAAGGCAGCAGCAGGACGCTCGTGCCGTCGCCGTCGGGCCAGGCGCGCAGCTCGCACCACAGCGAGAGCGGCTCGGGGTGCAGCAGCTCGACGGTCTCGGCGCGCCCGGTCCGTTCGACGGCCTGCAGGACGCGGTCGGCCTCGGACCCCGAGGCCAGCGGGAAGACGTCGCCCCAGGGCCGACCGAGGAGGTCGGCGCGCGAGCGACCCGCGAGCCGCTCGGCCTCGGCGTTGACGGCGCGCAGCAGCCCGCCGTGGTCGAGGGCGTAGTAGGCCGCGGGCAGGGACTCCAGCGCGCTGGCGGCGTCGACGACGTGGTCGGCGGTGGTGTCGTGCACGACCCCGAGCAGCCGGACGGGCCGCGCACCCTCGGTGACGACCCGACCGCGGACCCCGACCCACGCCGGCCGGTCACCGCGCGGCCGCACGCGCAGTTCCACGTGGAACGGGGCCGCCGTCGCGACCGCCCGGGTGACCGCGTCGCGGAACCGCCGGGTCTCCTCGGGTCCGACGAGGTCGGCGAAGCGGTCCGCGAACCCGGTCGCCGTCGCCTCGGCCGGCTCCCCGAGGAGCAGTGCCAACCGCTCGTCGGCGCTCAGCTCACCGGTGAGCAGGTCGTAGTCGAAGAGCGCGACGCGGGCCGCCTCGAGGGCGAGGCCCAGCCGGACCTCGTCGAGGGTGTGACGGGCGGGGGCCGGCCCCACGGGCTCCAGCACGCTCGCCACCTCCTTCACGTCTCGACGGCGAGGACCCACGCGTTGAGCCGACTGTAGTCGGGGCGCTCCTCAGGGTGAGGGGGGTCTCAGAGGACGGGGTCGCCCAGGGCCCCCTCGACACGGCGAAGGAGCTCGAGGAGCTGCTGGCGGTCGTCCTCCTCCAGCACGCGCAACGCACGGGTGGCCGTCGCCCGCGAGCGCCGTCGCAGCTCCTCGAGGACGGCCGTCCCGGGGCCGGTCAGCTCCAGGAGGACCGAGCGGCGGTTCCCGGGGTCGGGCGTGCGGCGCAGCAGCCCGGCCTGTTCGAGGGGGTCGACGAGGTCGGTCAGGGAGCGGGGGGCGATGTGCAGCCGCACCGCGACCTCCCCCATCCGGGGCGGTTCCTCGCACCGGCCGACGACGCGCAGCACGCGCCCCTGGGCCGGCGTGATGCCGAGGTCCTCGACGTCGCCGTGGGCGCTGCGCCGCAGCCGCCACTGCACCGAGCGCAGCGTCTCCAGCAGGTCCCCGTCGAGGTCGTCCACTCCCGCACCCTACCGTTGTTGAGGTAACCTCACTGTGAGGTGACCACAAGAAAGAGGTGAGCTCGTGCGGGGAGACCCCGAACGCGACCCCTTCCGGCCGGGGAAGACCGACACGACCGGCCTGGACCGCCCCCGCCGCGACGAGGTCGGGCGCGTGCTGCGGTTGTTCCACCCGCACACCCGGACGCTGGCCGTCGTCGGCGTCCTCATCGCCTTCTCGGCCGTGACCGGCGTGGCCTCGCCGTTCCTCATCCGCGAGGTCGTCGACGTCGCCCTGCCCCGGGGCGACGTCCGGCTGCTCGCCTGGCTGGCCGCCGGGCTCATCGGCATCGTCGCCGTCGGCACGGCCCTCGACGTCGTGCAGGGCCTGCTGACCACGCGCGTCGGGCAGGCCGTCATGCACGGCCTGCGGACCTCGCTCTACTCCCACCTGCAGCGGATGTCCCTGGGCTTCTTCGCCCGGACCCGCACGGGCGAGGTGCAGTCCCGCATCGCCAACGACATCGGCGCCATGCAGACCGTCGTCACGAGCACCGGCGCCGACTTCGTCCAGAACCTCGCCACCGTCGTGGTGACGGTCGTGGCGATGCTCGCGCTGGACTGGCGGCTGGCCCTGTTCTCCTTCTGCGTCCTTCCCTTCTCGGTCTGGCTGAACCGGCGCGTGGGACGGCTGCGGCGGCGCATCACCGCGCAACGGCAGCGTCAGCTCGCCGAGATGTCCGCGACCGTCGAGGAGACCCTGTCGATCTCGGGGATCCTGCTGACGCGCACGACCGGCCGCACCCCTGAGGTCGTCGAGCGCTTCACCGCCCAGTCCGACGACGTCGCCCGCCTCGAGGTCGGCTCGGAGATGGCCGGTCGCTGGCAGTGGTCGCTCATCACGTTGACGATGGCCGCCGTCCCCGCCCTCACCTACCTGCTCGGCGGGTGGATCCGGGGCACCGGGACGGCGCTGAGCATCGGCACGCTCGTCGCGCTCGTGACCCTGCAGGGACAGCTGTTCCGTCCCCTGGGCGCGCTGCTGCGCATCGTCGTCCGGCTGCACGCCTCGATGGCGCTCTTCAGCCGCGTCTTCGAGTACCTCGACACCCCCGTGGAGGTGGAGGAGCGTCCCGACGCCCGCGCCCTGCCGCGACCGCGTGGGCACGTCCGCTTCGACGGTGTCACCTTCGGCTACCCGGGGGCCGACGCGCCGACCGTGGCCGACGTGAGCCTCGACGTGCCCGCCGGGACGTCGCTCGCGGTCGTCGGCGCCACCGGGTCCGGCAAGACGACGCTCGGCTACCTGCTGGCCCGGCTGTACGACGTCGACGCGGGGGCGGTGCGCCTCGACGGCGTCGACGTCCGGGACCTGACGGCCCGGTCCCTGTCCGACGCCGTCGGCGTGGTGACGCAGGAGACCTTCCTGCTGCACGCCTCCGTCGCCGACAACCTGCGCTTCGCCAAACCCGACGCGACGGACTCCGAACTGCGCCGGGCCGCGCGGATCGCCCAGGTCGAGGGCGTCCTCGACGCGCTCCCGCAGGGCTTCGACACCGTCGTCGGCGAACGCGGCTACCGGTTCTCGGGCGGGGAGAAGCAGCGCATCGCCCTGGCCCGCACGGTGTTGCGCGACCCTCCGGTGCTGCTGCTCGACGAGGCGACGTCGGCGCTGGACACCCGCACCGAGCGGGCCATGGCCGCGGCCCTCGCCGAGCTGTCCGCGGGCCGGACGACGATCACCATCGCCCACCGGCTGTCCACCGTCCGCGACGCCGACCAGATCGTCGTGCTGGACCACGGCCGGGTCGTCGAACGCGGGACGCACACCGAGCTGCTGGACGCCGGCGGCCGGTACGCCGAGCTCGTGGCCGCCGACGCCGAGCGCGTGGAGGCCGGGCGGCTGCCCTGAGCCGGGGGTCAGCGGGCGTTCTTCTGCGCCCGCACGTCCTCCTCGACCCGCTCCAGCACCGACCGCACCCCCGTGTCGAAGGGGGAGCGGCACTCGACCGGGGTGGCCCGCACCACGCCGACGGTCACGCCCACCCGGCGGTCGTCGGCCCGGCGCCCGCGCCCCGGCAGCGGGGTCGGCGGCGTCCACGCCCGGACGACGTCGGCGATGCGTTCCGCCTGCACCTCGTCGGTGCCCGGCAGGACGACCGCGAACTCGTCCGCGCCGAGCCGGCCGGCGGTCGCGCTCGGCGGCAGCGCCGAGCGCAGGTGGGCGGCGAAGGCGATGAGCAGCGCGTCACCGGCGGCCAGGCCGTAGGAGTCGTTGACGGCGCGGAAGCCGTCGAGGTCGGCGGCCAGGACGCACACCGGTTCGTCCCCGTCGGCGGACGCGCCGAGGGCCGCGGACAGCCGCTCCTGCAGGAGGCTGCGCGCGGCGACCCCCGTGAGGGCGTCGCGGTGGGTGGCCTTGGCCATCTGCGTCGCCCGGTCGCGCAGGGCGCGGGTGGCGGCGCGCAACGACTGCTCCAGCTCCCGCACGGGGGTGACGTCGCGCCCCACGAGGACGGCGCCGGCGTACCCGCCGTGGGCGTCGTGGAGCGCGGTCGCGGCCGACTCCACGACGAGGGACCGGCCTCCGTGGGTGACGAACTCCACCTCCACGCCCGACCAGGTGCGCCCGGCGACGAGTTCGCGGCGCACGGCCTCGAGGTACTCCTCGACCTCCTCGTCCTGCCACAGCCCGCGCGCGTGCCGGCCCACGAGGTCCTCGGCGCGCACGCCGTACAACCGCTCGGCGCCCTTGTTGAGCAGCTCGACGGTGCCCGCCGCGTCGACGACGACGACGGCGTCCCCGACGTGCTCGAGCAGGTCCTCGAGGAGCCGGCGGCTCCGGGAGCCGACGTCACCCCGGCAGACGCGCACGGAGGTGTGGACGAGGTCGCCGTCGGCCCAGACGACCGCCGCGCCGCCGACCCGCCGGCCCTGGGCGTCGCGCAGGTCGACGGGGCCGTCGACGGTGGGGACCTCGCCGAGGACCTCCTGGGGGAAGCGGCCGAGGACGGTGGCCGCGGACAGGCCGAAGACGGTGACGGCGGCCCGGTTCCAGGCGCTCAGGCGCCCGGTCGCGTCCACCGACCAGGTGGGGTCGGGGAAGCCGTCCAGGAACCTCGCGGTCGCGACGTCCTGCGCATCGAGCTGCACCGCTCCACCCCGATCCTGCATCGCCCGCTGTCCCACACCAGGTGATCGGCGGCGGGGGGCGGCCGGACGAGGGACCGAACGGGTGGATCAGGCCGTCGGGGCGGCGTGGCGGCTCGACGCCACGAGGTGCCGGACCTCCTCGAGGATGTCCTCGAGGTCGGTGACGGGGATGCCCATGGACGCCGTCCCCCAGAGCCCGTCGCCGATGAGCTGCACGAGGCGGGCCAGGCCCCGGTCGCCGCCGAGCTGGTCCTCGATGAGCTCGCGCCACGCGTCGTTGACGGCGACGTATGCGCCGCTGGCGCGCGAGTCGCCCTCCTGCGCGAGGCGGAGCAGGGCGATGAGCGCCGTGCTCAGCGGGTCCGGTTCGGCGCCCCCGAGGGACACCGCCTCGGTGGCCGAGGTGCGGACGTAGTACTCCGCGGGGCCCTCGGGTGCCGTGCGCATCTGCTCGAGGTCCTCGCGCGCGAAGCGCTCGAAGCGCAGGACCAGTCCTTCGACGAGGGCGTCCTTGTTGGCGAAGTGGTAGAGCAGGCCGCCCTTGGAGACACCCGCGCGGGCGGCGACGGCCTCGAGGGTCGCGGAGCGTGCGCCGGTGGCGACGACGAGGGCGGCGAAGGCGTCGACGAGGCGGTCACGGGTCGCGAGGGGGTCCCTGGGCACCGGACGAGGTTACGGCGTGGACACCGGGCCACTGCGACGAGTAGCCAGCTGTACCGTCTGGACGGTACAGTCGCCGTCGACGTCGACTCGTCACCCCGATGAACCGAGGAACCGTGACCACCACGACCGCCCAGCCGGTCTCCCCCGCCCCGATCAGCCGCCCCACCGCCCGCCAGTGGGCCGCCCTGGCCGTGCTCGTCCTGCCGGTGCTGATCATCTCCATCGACATGACGGTCCTGAGCTTCGCGCTCCCCGCGATCAGCGAGGCCGTCTCGCCCACCGGCACCCAGCTGCTGTGGATCGTCGACGGGTACTCCCTGGCCATCGCCGGCCTGCTCGTCACCATGGGCACGCTTGGCGACCGCCACGGCGCCCGCAAGATGCTCCTCATCGGCTCCGCCGGCTTCGGCGTCGTCTCCCTCCTCGCCGCCTTCGCCGACTCGGCCACCGCGCTCATCGCCGCGCGCGTCGCCCTCGGCGTCTTCGGCGCGACGCTCATGCCGTCGACGTTGTCGTTGCTGCGCAGCACGTTCACCGACCGCGAGCAGCGGCGGACGGCCTTCGCCGTGTGGGCCGGCGGGTTCGCCGCCGGTGGTGCGCTCGGGCCGATCGTCGGCGGCTGGCTGCTCGAGCACTTCTGGTGGGGTTCGGTCTTCCTGCTCAACGTGCCCTTCATGGTGCTGCTGCTCGTCCTCACCCCGCTCGTCGTCCGCGAGCACCGCGGCGGCGGCGTCCACGGCCGGCTCGACGTCGTCAGCGTCGTCGTCTCCGTCCTGGCGCTGACCTCGCTCGTCTACGGGATCAAGACCCTCGCCGAGCACGGCCTCGCCGCGGTCCCCGTCGCGACGTTCCTGGTCGGTCTGGCCCTCGGCGTCGTCTTCGTGCGCCGCCAGCTCCAGCTCGCCGAGCCGCTGCTCGACGTCGACCTCTTCCGCCTCCCCGTCTTCCGGTCCTCCGTCCTGGCGAACCTCATGAGCATCTGCGGGATGACGGGCATGCTCTTCGCCGTCTCGCAGTACCTTCAGCTCGTCCTGGGGATGCGGCCGCTGGACGCCGGTCTGCTGCTGCTGCCCGGTGCCGTCGTGACGTTCGCCGCCGGGCTGATCGCCGCCAAGCTGGCCCGCCGGCTGCGGCTGGACCTGCTCATCGCGACCGGTCTGCTGCTCGGCACCGCCGGCTACACCGTCATGGCGCTGCTGGGGACGGGCGGCGGGTCGGCGCAGGCCGTCCAGCTCGCCGTCGCCTTCGCCGTGCTGTGCGCGGGGGCCGGGCTCGCCGAGACGCTGACGAACGACGCCATCCTGTCCGCGGCCCCCCCGCACCGGACGGGGGCCGCGTCGGCCATCTCCGAGACGGCCTACGAGGTCGGTGCCGTCCTCGGGACCACCGTCCTGGGCAGCGTCCTCAACGCCGTGTACCGCCAGCAGGTCGAGGTCCCCGCGGGGGCCGAGGCCGCCCGGGAGACCTTGGGGGCCGCCGTCGAGGTGTCCGCCACGGTGCCGGGCGGTGACGCCCTGCTCGCCTCGGCCCGCGAGGCCTTCACCCACGGCCTCGACGTGACCGCCGCGGCCGGGGCCGTCCTCACGGCGGCCGCCGCGCTCGTCGTCTGGCGCTCGCTGCGGCCCGGCCGGGACCTGGCCCAGGACGAAGCCCGGGATGTGGTCACCGCCGACCGGGCCTAGCGTCGGCGGCACCGGAACGGGACGTGAGGAGCGCGCGGTGCCGAAGACCTCGAAGTCGGGAAAGCCCCTGGAGAAGGAGCTGCCGAGCACGTTGCAGCGCTCGGACGAGAAGGCGCAGGCGACGTTCGCGCAGACGCACGACTCGGCCGCCGCGACGTACCACGACGACGCGGCGGCCAACCGCGTCGCGTGGGCCGCCGTCAAGCACACCCACGAGAAGGTGGGCGACCACTGGCAGCCCAAGGAGGACGGGCACAAGGGGCCGTCCGACCCGCAGTCCGAGGGTGGTGTCGACACCCACCGTCGCTCCTCGGGCGGGGTCGACGAGCACGCGACCAAGGAGCACCTCCTCGAGATCGCCCGCGAGCTCGACGTGAGCGGCCGGTCGCGGATGACGAAGGCCGAGCTCGTCGGGGCGATCCAGAAGGCCAACGACAAGGCGACGCGGGACAGCCGGTCCTGACGGGCCCTCCCCTCACGCTCGGGGACGGCGGTACGCCTCGAGCTGTCCGGCCGGGAGCTTCGGCACCGCGTCGACAGCGGTGGCCGGCGCCTCTGCGGCGGTCCGGTCCCGAGCCTCCTCGGCGGGAGGCTGGAGGGCCGCCTCACCCGCATGCCTGGGTACGTCCTCGCGGCCGGGTCCAGCAGGCACGTCGGTGTCGCTGGTGTCCGGCCTCCCGTCCCGCACCCGCCACAGCACGAGGGCAGCGGTCAGCGACAGCACCGTCGTGACCGCGAGCAGCGCCAGGACGGGGGCGACCTGGACCAGTCCGCCGGTGTTCGGCAGCAGGTAGGTCATCTGCAGGTTCCCGAACGGCTCGCTGGGCGGTTCGTCGGTCAGGTCGTACAGCATCACCAGGCACAGCACGCTCTCCGCCGCCGTCAGCACCGCCGCCCCCGCCGCGACCCGACCGGCCCAGCGGGAGGGCACGAGCCAGCCGGGGCGCCCCGCCGCGACGAGGCACGCCAACGCCACGAGCACCAGGGCGGAGCCGAGCAGGACCTCCGGCACCGGCACCGTCGCCCACAGCAGGCGGAACCGCACGGAGAAGGTGAAGTCGATCCGGGTGCGCAACGTCTGCTCCGAGACGTAGGTGCCGAAGTAGACCGTGTCCGCGGCCCCCGTCAGGAAGCGCCGGAACACCTCACCGAGGACCACCGCGATCGCGACCGCGCTCGCGACGAGCGACCACGGCACCCACACCAGCGGGCCCCACCCGTCCGGCTCCCTCGTCCCCTCCTCCTCGGGCAGGGGGGTCTCGGGCTGCCCGCTCCGGTCGTCCACCTCCCGAACGTACGGCGCGGGCACCGGGGCGTCGCGCCAGGAGCGGAGGGAACCCCCGGACGTCCGTGGCCGGCGCGAGGACCCCCGCCGCGGTGGTCGCCGCACCCGTCGGCGGCACGACCTGCCGGGATGACGGTGACGCCGGGGGTGACGCCCGATCGAGACCCGTGATGACGCACGACCCTCAGAGTCGGGAGCGGCCGACTCCCAGGCGCGCTTCGTAGTACAGGACGTCGTCGACAGTCCTCAGCACCTCGAAGCCGGCTCGCGCCAGCGTTCGCTGGGAGGCGACGTTGTCGAGGGTCGTGTCGGCGCACACCCTGCTCAGTCCCTCGTCCGCGGCGACACCCAGCAGGGCGACGACCGCTTCGAGGGCGTACCCGTGCCCGCGAGCCGGTGCCTGACGCGGGATGACCGCGAAGGAGCATTCGCCCCGCCGGCGACACAGGTGGTCGTGCGCTTCACGCGAGGTGTCGGCTGATCAGCCTCGCCAGCTCCGCGCCATCGAGGTCTCCGGCGGCCACTGCCAGCACCATCTCTTCCGCGCCGTCGACGTCCATGCTCAGGTCGGTGCCGTTGAGCAGGCAGAAGATGCGGGTGGCGGACCACGCCAGACGCTCGTCGCCGTCGACCAGCGGGTGGTTGCGGGCCAGGGAGTGCATCAGGGCGGCGGCCTTGTCCGCCAGGGTCGGGTAGGCCTCGCGACCGAAGACGGTGGTGCGGGGACGCGCGGCGGCCGAGGCGAGCAAGCCGAGGTCGCGGACCTGCACGTCCTGGACGATGCCGGCGGCGATCTCGAGCAGGTCTTCGGTCGAGAGGTGGTCCAGCGGGGGTTCGGGCTGGGTCACCGCGCGAGGCGGGCGAGGAGTTCGGCGTCCTCCGTGCGTACCCGGTCGATGGCCGCGCGCAGGCGGGCGGGGCGGTCGGAAACGTACTCGCCGATGGCGGTGCGGGCGACTTCCTGCATGGAGCGACCCTCTTGTTCGGCGCGTCGGCGCAAGGCCTCGGTCTCGTCGTCGGTCAGTCGAAGGTTCATCGCCATGAACCGACGGTACCGCTCTGGTACCAATCACGTCAGGTGTGTCGACGTCTCTGCGACGGCGCCGGTCGCGCAGTGGACGCGGGATGGCCGGAAGGTCGTGTCTCGTCCCCCTGCGCTGCCGCACCGACGAGGGGGGTGGTTGCGGTGCGCGTGGGCGTGGGCATCAGGAAGCCAGTACCGCGCGGGCCCCTGCGATGAGCTCGGCGAGAAGGTTCCCGGTCACGACCCCACGACGCTCGACTTCTCGATGCGCGGCAACCACAGGCTGCAGCGAGTCCGGCCACCCCAGCTGGTCGTGGACCTCCACGGCGATCCGACGGGCCGCCTCCTCGGGCCGCAGGTCCCCGTCGACGGCGGCGGCCGCCCACGAGCGCGCCACCTGCCAGCGCGCCTGCGTGACGTCGAGCTGGGGAGCCCCCAACTCGTCGAGAGCCTGCTCGTAGTCGCAGCGGAGGCGGTCCGCGTCGCTCAGGTCGCCGGCGAGGATGCGGTGCAACGCCGGGACGTCGACACCCGCGTCGCGTGCGTGCTGCGCCCAGCGGAGAACCCCCACCGGGTCAGCCCAACCGAGGACCAGGTCGGCGCGCGAGTCAGCGAGGTCACGCAGGCGGGGAACGATCGTCGGGGCGGCTTCGTAGTCGCTCAGATCGGCGTCCAGGGTGACCAGGGCGATGTCCTCAACCGCAGTGGCGTGGGCCGTGACGGCCACTTCGACGTCGGGCAGCGCAGCGGCCGCTACCCAGTACCGGCTTCCGGAGCGGTGCAGCGCGAAGGGCGTCGGGGTTCCGTCGACGAGGAGCGTGATGTCGCTGCGCCCGCGCAGGGACACCGCGATGTCGTCGTCGTCCTCGTCGGCGAGTCCCGGGAGGGTCAACAGCGCCGTGCGGACCGCGTCGGCGTACCCGGCGCCAGGAGCGGTGTCACGCGGCTCGGTGACGACCCGAACGCTGGGACGGGGCGAGCTGGGGTCCACCTCCCCGTGGCAGAGGGTGATCGTCGTGGTGGGTGCGCCGATGGGGTTCCACATCGCCAACCCGCGGGGTCCGGTGAAGGACGCGTCCAGGCCCAGCGCGCGGAAGGGCAGAGGCAACGGCACGGCGTGGATGAACCTCGAGTTCTCTCGAGAGATCACCCCGGCAGGTTCGCACAGCGAAGGGTGGGTCAACTCGTCGCAGCGCCCGGAGCAGGCCCGGGAAGGCTGCGGCGACGAGGGGCGACCACCGGGAGCAGGTCAGGTGCCTGGCGGAAACGACATCTCGTCTCCTGGTGCAAGGGGACGGCGCGCGTGCCACCGCTAGCGGCCGTGGGCGCAGTGGTCAGCGCAAGACCCCCCTCGACGAGCGGAGCGCCGTCGCGGTGGCCGCGGTGTCCGCCGAGCCCGGCCCTCAGCTCCCGGGTTTCAGCAGCGGCGCCGCACACCGCCGGTGCGCCGCCTCCACCTCCTCCTGCTGCCGCCGCGCCCGGTCGGCGAGGCCGCGGACACCTGCGGTCCAGTCACCGCGCAACCCCTGGGCCACGACGAGGTCGGCGAGCAGCCGCGCCGCCACCGCGCGCCGGTGCAGGCCGCCGAGCACGTCCTCCAGCGCGAGCAGCCCTTCGACGACGGCGGCACGGGTCGGGTGGGTGGCCGGCAGCACCCCGGCGACCCGTTCCAGGACGGGCAGGCGGTGCAGGAGGGGCGTGATCCGGCCGGCGTGCGCCGACAGCCACCCGACGCCGACGACGGCCCAGTCGGTGCTCGCGCCCAGCCGTCGCATGGCGTTGCGCAGGACCGCGCGGTCGGCGGCGACCTCGCGGCGCACGCGCAGCAGCGTCGTCCGTTCGACCTCGAGCACGTCGAGGGTGGCGGCGCGCCGCAGCTGCTCGCTCAGGGCCGTCGCGGCGGCCAGCTGTTCGTTGAGGTAGGCCCGCAGGACGGGGTCGGCGTCGGACGCGGCCCGACGCCGTCCGGACAGCAGGGCGGCGACCGTCGGCACAGGAGGACGCTAACCCCATGGAGTTCCTGCGCGCCCTGCCGGTCCTGCCGGTCCACGACCTCGACGCCGAGACCGCCTTCTACGAGGCCCTGTCGTTCCACGTGCAACACCGCGACGACGGCTTCGCGGCGCTGGAGCGCGACCGGGTGCTGTTCGGCCTGCGGCAGGTCCCGGCCGACGTGCCGGTCCCGCCGGGCGGGGTGTCCTGGCAGGTCGAGGTCGACGACGTGGCGGCGGCGCTCGCGGCGGCGCGGACGGGCGGGCTGTACGTCGCGGCGACCCCGCACCAGCAGCCGTCCGGGGAGTGGACGCTGCGCCTGGTGACGCCGGCCGGGTACGAGCTGGTGCTGGAGGGGCCCTCCTCCGGGACGACCGTGCTGGACCTGCGCGCCCTGGCGCTGTCGCTGCCGGACGTCGTCGAGCTCGTCGACGAGGGCCGGACGGGCTTCCGCCGGGTCGGCGGCGCGTGGCTCGCGCGGGTGGCCGGGGACCACGCCGAACTGCACACCGGGGACGGTCCCGACGGGGTGACGGCCGTGGACCTGCGGACCGTGACGCGGGACCACCTCGAGGAGTTGCTGCGCTCGGCGTGGGAGGAGAACCCGGGTCCGGTGCCGGATGTGGGACCCCTGCGCACGGAGTGACGGTTGTGACGTGCGGTAGTCGTGAGAACGCCGCGACCTGCAGCGTTCAGGTGGAACGCGCCCCCTTCGTCACGTAGCGTGTTCATTCGATCACGCGATCGGGGAGACACAGGGGGAAGAACGATGGACGCTGTGCAGGGCGGCACGATCATGACCGAGGGGCCCGCGGTCGACACGACGGTCACCCTCATGCCGACGACGTCCGCGGGGACGGGCGTCTGGCACACCGGGACGGTCCGTTCGTGGACGGCCGGTGCGGCGGGCCTCGTCGTCACCAGTCACGTCACCACGAGCCGGGAGACCGTCGAGGAGCTCGACGGTCAGCGCGTCTGGGTCAGCACCGACCCCGGCGACGGCTCCTCCGTCACCCCGCACGCCGTCTTCCAGGCCGTCGCGCAGGCCCACCGCGACGACGAGCTCGCGCTCACCGGCGTCATGCTGCTCGCCTCGGAGACCCGCCGTGGCGCCGTCCGCGCCCCCGCCTCCCTGCCGGCCCACCTCACGACCACCGACGGCGTCGCGGACGTCCGTACGGTCGACTACTCCCGCACCGGCATGCGCATCGAAGGCGCCGCCGACGTCCCCGGCGGCACCGACGTCGAGATCGCGCTCGAGCTCGCCGACGGCCACGAGGTGCACGCCCGCGGCGAGGTCGTGCGCGTCGACGAGCACTCCGGGGAGGCCGTCGTCCGCTTCGTCGAACTCGAGGAGGGGGCCGCGCAGGCCCTCGAACGCAGCGTCCTCACCGAGCTGGCCCGCCAGAACCGCTCCTGACCGCCCGCACGACAGCACCCCCGGACCGCACTCGGTCCGGGGGTGCTGTGCGTTCGCGGCGGGCGGGCCTTCGCGGGGGGACGTGCCCTCCCGCCGCGGCTCGGGTCAGCTGCCGCTGGTCGGCGCGCTGCCGCCGGTCGTCGGGGACGCGCTGCCCGTCGGCGGCGTCGGGTCGTCCTGACCCGGCGTCGGGGCGGACCCGTCACCCGGGGTCGGCGCACCCTCGGGCGGCGTCGGCGCCCCCTCACCCGGAGCGGGCGGGGTCGGCGCGCCGGCCGGCGGGGTGGGCGGCGTGGGCCGGCCGACCTCGACGCGGGTCGCCGTGAAGGACCCGCCGTCACCGGCCTTCGTGCCCGCGGCGGCCTCGGCGTGCACGTGCTCGCCGACCGCGATCGACGAGACGTCCGCGGCCTGCCCGTCGCGCAGGACCTGCGCTCCGTCGACGTCCACGACGGTGCTCGTGCCGTCGGGGCCGGCGATGGTGAGGGAGCTCCCGTCGACCTTCGTGACGTCCCCGTCGGCGCGCAGCGGTTCGACGACGACCCGGGCCGCGGTGGCGTTCCCGGACGTCGAGGACGAGGTCAGTTCGGCGTGGACGCGCTGGCCCACGGTGATCGCGCTGCGGTCGGCGGTCTGCTCGCCCTGGCCGGGGCCCTTGTCGAGCACGACGACGGTGTCGTCGGTGAGCGTGACCGTCGTCTTCTCACCGCGCGGAGCGGTGAGGGTCAGGGTGTCGCCGTCGACGGCGGTGACCGTTCCGGCGGCGGGCGGGCCGACGCGGTCGCCGCGGCCGGGGCCCCCCGGAGCGCCGGGGCCGGCCGGGCCGGGACCACCCGGGGCGGGCGGCGCGGGGGCGTCGGTGCCGGGGGCGGGCGCCGACCCGTCACCGGGCGCGGCGGGCGCCGAGGCGGACGGGCTGGTCGCGGTGCCGCTCGGAGTGCTCGGGGCGGTGGTGGCCGCGAAGGCGGCCGTGGTGGCCAGACCACCGGCGGCCGTCGCCACGACGGCGCCGAGGACGAACCGGCGGATGCGGGCGCTGCGGCGAGCGGTGCCGTGCGCAGCGCGGTCGGTCGGGTCGGTCGGACGGTTGGTCGTCACGGTGTTCCTCCACAGGTCGGTCTTCGTGACTTGCTCACCGGGACCTGGTGGTCCGCGGTGAGGTCAAGACCACCGTCCGGAACTGAAGCGGACCTGAAGCGGGTGCGTTCCGCCGCAGTCCTTCAGGTCACCTTCAGCTCGCGCGTTGGCCGCGCCCCCGCGGCTCTGCGATGTTCTTCCGGTGCCCACCGCAGCCGTCCGGGTCCTCCTCGTCGAGGACGACCCGCTCATCGCCGAGTCCGTCACCGAGGCGCTCACCGACACCGGGATGGTCGTGCGCGCCTGCCCCGACGGTCGCGGCCTCGACGAGGTCGTCGAGCACTTCCGCCCCGACATCGCCGTCCTCGACGTCATGCTCCCCGGCGAGGACGGCATGTCGCTGGCCCGGCGCGTGTGCGTGCCGCGGGACGTGCCCGTCGTCTTCGTGACGGCCCGGGACGACATCGACGACCGGCTCTCGGGCTTTGCCGCGGGCGCGGACGACTACGTCGTGAAGCCGTTCGCCGTCGAGGAGCTCCTCGTCCGGCTGCGCGCCGTGCTGCGTCGCTCCGGCCGGACGCCCCAGGTGGTCGAGGTGGACGACCTCGTCGTCGACGAGTCCGCGTCCGTCGCGCTGCGCGGCGGCACCCCCCTCGACCTCACGGCGACGGAGTTCCGGCTGCTCGCCCAGCTCGTCCGCTACCGCGGGCGCACCCTGTCCAAGCTGCAGCTGCTCACCCAGGTCTGGGGCTACGAGCACTACGACCAGAACCTCGTCGAGGTCCACGTCAGCGCCCTGCGCCGCAAGCTGGAGGAGCACGGACCGCGCCTCGTCCACACCGTCCGCGGGCTCGGCTACGTGCTGCGCGCCCCGACCGCGCCGGCCGCCGACCGGGACGGCTGAGCGGTGCGCACCGTCTCCCTGCGCCGTCGCGTGGTCGCCGTCACGACGGCCGTCCTCGCGGCGCTGCTGCTCGCCGTCGGGGTCTTCGTCGACGCCGACCTCGGGTCGCGGCTGCGCGACGACGCCCGGTCCCGGCTCGCCGCCCTCGCCGAGCTCGGGGTCCAGCTCGACGGCCAGGTCGACGACCAGACCCTCGTCAACCGGCTCGCCACCGCCGGCGCGACGGCCGAGCTGGAGACCGACGAGGGCACCGTCGTCGGCACCCCCGGCCCCGCGGACGGACCCGGCCCACCCGGTCCCGCGGGCGGACCGGCGGGGGGACCGAAGGCCGCCGTCGTCCAGGACGGTGAGCTGCTGCGGACCAGCCGGACGCTGGGCGACGACCGGGTCCTCGTGCTCACGACCTCGTTGCGCCCCGTCGAGGACGCCCTGTCGCAGTTCCGGCGCTCGATGCTGCTCGGGGCGCTCGCGGGCCTGGCCCTCGCGGTCGTGGCGTCGTGGCTGCTGCTGGGCCGGGCGTTGAAACCCCTCGACACCATGACGGCGACGGCCCGCTCGATCGCCGAGGGCGACCGGGGCCGCCGTCTCACCCCCGACCGCACCGACACCGAGCTCGGCCGGACGGCCGCCGCCTTCGACGCGATGATCGACTCCCTGGAGGGCGCCGAGCAGCGGGCCACCCGGTCGCGCGACCGGTTGCAGCGCTTCCTGTCCGACGTCGCCCACGACCTGCGGACCCCGCTGGCCGCCGTCATCACCGCCGCCGAGCGGCTGCTGCTCGAGACCGGCGACGGACCCCACCGCCGTGACCGGGAGGAGGCCGCCGTCCGGATCGTGCGGGAGGCCCGGCGCGCGGCCCAGCTCGTCACCGACCTGCTGTCCGCGTCCCGGCTGGAGGAGCTGCAGGCCCGCGCGGTGCACGCCGACCTCGCCTCCCTCGTGCAGGCGGCGGTGGACGAGGCCGGTCACCTCGGGCACGGCGTGACGGTCCGGGCCTCGGCCGTCGACGTCGTCGCCGACCCCGACCACGTCCGCCGCATCCTCGTGAACCTGCTGTCCAACGCCCGCCGCGCCGCCCCCGCCGGGGAGGTCGTCGTCGCCGTCGACCGCGTCGGTGGGCAGGGCCGCGTCGTCGTCGCCGACAGCGGACCGGGCATCGCCCCGCAGGACCGCGAACGCGTCTTCGACCGCCTCGTGCGGCTCGACCCCGCCCGCGCCGGGGACGGCGGCAGCGGTCTGGGCCTGTCGATCTCCCGGGGCCTCGCCCGCTCCGGTGGCGGGGACCTGCGCTGCGCGGACCCCGCCGACCCCGACCTGCCCCCGCGCCTGCCCGGCGGCGCCGTCCTCGTCCTCACCGTCCCGGCCGGCTGACCCCCACCCCTTCGCGGAAAACACTCTTTCCGCCCTGTGGACCGGTCCAGAATGGCGGAAAGAGTGCCTTCCGCCCGGCGGCTCGGGGTGGGCGGCTGGAAGCATCACGGCATGTCGCGTCCCGGCGAGCCCTTGGTGTTCGGCCCCGGTGTGCCGCGGTGGTGGTGGCGCTGGACCCCGCGCGGCCGCCGCGTGATGGCCGGGATCTGGCGCAGGCACGCCGCGGAGGTCCGGCGCTGGGAGGTCGACGGCCCACCCGACGGGTTCGAGACCCCGCCCGGGGGCCTCGTGCGCCGGTGGGCCGAGGACGCCGAACGCATGACGGACGTCTGGAGCCTCCCGCTGCACCGGGAGCTCCTGCGCCCCCACCCCAGGGGCTGGCGCCGGTTCAGCCGGTTCCACCGCTTCCGGCACCTGCCGGCCCCTGACTGACGAGTCGGAAAGCACTCCTTCCGCCCCGCGAACGGCTTCGCAAGGGCGGAAAGAGTGTTTTCCGCGGGGGGTTGGGGGGTCGCGTCAGGCCTCGCGGGACTCCGGCTGCTCGGCCCACCAGGCGCGCAGCTCGCGCTCGGCCTCCTCGGCCCCGAGCGGCCCGCGGTCCATCCGCAACCCGAGAAGGTGCTGGTAGGCGCGACCGACGACGCGGGACGGCCCGATCCCCAGCAGCTGCATGATCGCGTTGCCGTCGAGGTCGGGGCGGATGGAGTCGAGCTCCTCCTTCTCCCGCAGCCGGGCGATCCGCTCCTCGAGGTCGTCGTAGGCGTCCGACAGGCGCTTGGCCTTGCGGGCGTTGCGCGTCGTGCAGTCGCTGCGCGTCAGCCGGTGCAGGCGTTCGAGCAGCGGGCCGGCGTCGGTGACGTACCGGCGGACCGCGGAGTCCGTCCACTCGCCGTCGCCGTACCCGTGGAAGCGCAGGTGCAGCTCGGTGAGCCGCGCGACGGCCTTGATCGTGTCGTTGTCGAAGCGCAGGGCCTTGAGCCGCTTCGCGACCATCTTGGCGCCGACGACCTCGTGGTGGTGGAAGCTCACGCCGCCGCCCTCCTCGAACCGGCGCGTGCGGGGCTTGCCGACGTCGTGCAGCAGCGCCGCGAGCCGGAGCAGGAGGTCCGGCCCCGGGACGGGGTCATCCGGACCGCCCTCGAGGTCGATGGCCTGCTCCAGGACGGTGAGGGAGTGCTCGTAGACGTCCTTGTGCCGGTGGTGCTCGTCGATCTCCAGCTGCAACGCCGGCAGCTCGGGCAGGACGTGGGCGGCCAGACCGGTGTCGACGAGCAGTCGCAGCCCGGCGACGGGGTCCACCGCGAGCAGCGTCTTCTCCAGCTCCACCCGCACCCGCTCGGCCGAGACGATCGTGATGCGGTCGGCCATCGCCGTCATCGCCGCCGTGACCTCCGGGGCCACCCGCAGGCGCAGCTGCGCCGCGAACCGGGCCGCGCGCATCATCCGCAGCGGGTCGTCGGAGAACGACTGCTCCGGGGTGCCGGGCGTGCGCAGGACGCCCGCGGCGAGGTCGGTGAGGCCGTCGTGCGGGTCGACGAAGTCCATCGACGGCAGCTGCAGCGCCATCGCGTTGACGGTGAAGTCGCGGCGCGACAGGTCCCCGACGAGGTCGTCGCCGTAGGCCACCTCGGGTTTGCGGGAGGCCGGGTCGTAGCTCTCGGAGCGGTACGTCGTCACCTCCACGACGAGGTCCCGCTTGCGCGCGCCGATGGTCCCGAACTCCTTGCCGATGTCCCAGGACGCGTCGCCCCAGGCTCCCAGCAGCCGTGCGGTGTCGTCGGGACGGGCATCCGTGGTGAAGTCGAGGTCGGTCGAGCGGCGGCCCAGGAGGGCGTCGCGCACGGGACCGCCGACGAGGGAGAGCGAGAACCCGGCCCCCTCGAAGACGCGGCCGAGGTCGACCAGGAGCGCCATGACCGGCTCCAGCGCGGCCACGGCGCGGCCCTTCGCCTCGTCCTTGGCGGACGCCAGGACCGACTCCAGGGCGGCGGCCGGTCCGGTGGACCGGGGGGTGGGGGACTCCTCGTGCAGCACGGGGTCCAAGCCTGCCATGAGTCGACAGCTGCGCTGGCTACAGTGAGCCGATGGTCAAGCCTGCTCGGGAGCCGCGTCGGCGGCTGCCCACCGTGCAGGAGACCTCCTCCGGTGGGCTCGTCGTCGACCTCTCGACCGGGGTCCCCCGGGCCGCCGTCATCTGCCGCCTCAACCGCGCGGGCCGCCAGGAGTGGTGCCTGCCCAAGGGCCACCTCGAGGGCGAGGAGACGCTCGAAGAGGCGGCGGTGCGCGAGATCGAGGAGGAGACGGGCATCCGCGGCGAGGTCGTGGAGACGCTCGGCAGCATCGACTACTGGTTCTCCGCCGACGGGCGCCGCATCCACAAGGTCGTCCACCTCTTCCTGCTGCGCGCCGTCGGTGGCTCCCTGACGGTGGAGAACGACCCGGACGCCGAGGCCATCGACGTCGAGTGGATCCCGTTCACCGACCTCGACGAGCGGCTCGCCTTCCCCAACGAACGACGGGCGGCGACGGCGGCGACCCTGCGGCTGGGCGAACTGGCGTGACGACGCGCGTCTCGCGCCGCGGGCTGCTCACGGGACTGGCCGCCGGTGGTGCGGTCCTGGCCGCGGTCGACCCGGCGCAGGCCTCGACCACCCGCCCCACCGCGAGCGCCACCTCGACGTCCTCGACGCGGCTGCCCCTGAGGGTCGTCCTGCTCGAGCTCACCCCCTCGGCCTACGCGGCGGGCGACCCGGCGCGGTCGACGATCGTCGCCCGCGCCCGCATCGAGCACCAGGGGTCGGACCCGGTGTCGTCGCTGACGGCGCGGCTCGTGGCCCAGCGCTCCCCGGTCGTCGCCCGCTCCGGCCTCGACACGTGGGCGCGGGCTTCGGACCGGGCGTCCATCACGCGGTCCTCGGCCAGCTCCGACGACGTCGTCGTCGGCACCGGATCGCTGGACCCGGGCGCCTCCGCGGAGGTCCTCATCACGCTGCCGGCCGCCTCCCTCGGCGGGGGCGTCGGGGCGCACCTGGCGGCCGTGGAGGTCTCCGACGACTCCGGCCGCCTCGGGGTGGCCCGCACGTTCCTCGTCTCGGCTCCCGGCGCGGTGACGCCGACGCCGCTGACGTTGCTGCTGCCCCTCGTGGCGGGCCGGGACGTCACGGCGACGGGTCTGGCGAGCGCCGTGCAGGACCGGCTCGGCCCCCTCGTCGAGGGCAGCACCGACCAGCGGGTCGCGTGGGCCCTCGACCCCGCGCTGACGGCGACCGTCGCATCCGTGCGGGCGGCCGCCGGGACCCCGACGCCGGGCGCGACCCCGGACCCGACCGCCTCCAGCAGCCCGCAGCCCTCCTCGGAGCAGACGCAGCGGCTGTCCGCGTGGCTGGACCAGCTCGCGACGGCGAGCGCCGGTCGTGACGTCGTGGGCCTGCCGTTCGGTGACCCCGACCTCGAGGCGCTGTCGCGGGCCCCGTCCGGGGCGGAGCTGCTGCAGCGCGCCACGGACGCCGCCGCAGGTGCCTTCGACGGCCTGGGCGGTGCGTCCGTGCGGACCGACGTGGCCTGGCCCGCGGACGAGGCCGCCGACGAGGACCTCCTCGGCTTCTGCGTCGAGGGCGAGGCCTCGACGGTCGTCCTCGACGACCGCTGCCTCGTCCCCGACCGCGACCTGACCTTCACGCCCGCGGGACGCGCCACCGTCGACCTGTCCGGCGGCCGCTCGGTCGCCGCGCTCGTCGCCGACCGGACGCTGTCCTCGGTCCTGGCCGACGTCGCCGACCCCGACCAGGCGGTCCTCGTGCGGCAGCGGCTGGTGGCCGAGGCCGCCACGGTGACGCTGCAGCGGCCCAACGACGCCCGCGGTCAGCTCCTCGTCGCCCCCCGCAGCTTCGCGCCGCAGGCCGCGACCCTGTCCGGGCTGGTGGACGACCTCGAGGCGTCGGGGTGGGCCAGCTGGCAGACCCTGACGGCGCTGCAGCAGACGACCGCCCCCGACGGCGAGCGCTCCGACCCGGAGGTGGCCGCCGCGACGGCCCGGGCGGCGCTGCCGACCGCCCACGTCGAGGACGTGGAGGAGCAGTTGGTGGCCGTCGACGACTTCCGCAGCGCCCTGCAGACGTCGACCCCCGACGTGGACCTGCTGTCCCAGCAGCGGGCGGCGCTGGCCCTCCTCGGCGTCTCCTGGCGCGGGCACACCGACGAGCTGCCGCGTGCGCGGGCCGCCCTCGCCCGGGCCGTGCAGCTGCTGACAGCGGGCGTGAGCATCGCGACGGGCAGCGTCCGCAACCTCGCCGCCGAGCGCAGCGAGCTGCCCATCACCGTCGTCAACGAGCTCGACGTGCCCGTCGTCGTCGACCTCGTGCTCCGGCCCCGCACCCCCCGCGTCCAGCTCGACGCCGTGCCGCGTCAGACGGTGCCGGCCCGCAGCCAGCAGCGCGTCGCCGTGCCCGTGCGGGCGCTCGCGAACGGTTCCGTCGTCGTCGACGCGCAGCTGCGGACGCCCGCCGGCAGCGCCATCGGCCCGGCCGTCGACATCCGGCTCAACGTCCGCGCCGACGTCGAGAACTGGATCTCCGGGGTCGTCGGGGGCGGGGCGGCGGGCCTGCTCGTGCTGGGTGTCGTGCGCGCGTTCCGCAAGGGCCGCCGCCGGGTCGACGAGGCCGAGCACCCCGTCGACACCGCTCCGGAGACGCCCGAGGACCCCGCGCCCGCGGGGGACTCAGCGCCGGCCGAGCCCGGGCAGCCGGCGAAGTAGCGGGCCGACGAGGTCGTCGAGCTCGCGCACGCGCATCAGCCGGCACAGGACGGTGAAGACGGCGAGGACGAGGACACCGCCGACGAGGACGACGGCGAGGTCCGCCCC
Source organism: Kineococcus sp. NPDC059986 (assembly GCF_040702905.1). Classification (NCBI taxonomy): domain Bacteria; kingdom Bacillati; phylum Actinomycetota; class Actinomycetes; order Kineosporiales; family Kineosporiaceae; genus Kineococcus; species Kineococcus sp. NPDC059986. The sequence goes on from NZ_JBFBND010000019.1 coordinate 56,649, forward strand.
ACGGCCGTCACCCAGGCGTGTGCCGCCGAGGGAGACCGCCCAGCCGACGGCCGCCGCGACGGCCGTGATGATCAGCAGCCGTACGAGGGTCCGCAGCAGGAGGTACCCGTCGATGCCACCGCCGTCCAGGGCCCGCAGCCGCCGGCGGAGCAGCACGAGCCCCAGGCCGCAGCCCACGACGTTGGCCAGGCTCATGAAGGCGCCGATGCCGATGACCTGCCACCGCGGCTCGAGGACGAAGTAGCAGACCAGGTTGCCGATCGAGGTGACCGCCGCGACGACCACCTGGACCACGAACGGCGTCCTGGCGTCCTCGTAGGCGTAGAAGACCCGCTGCACGAGGTAGGTCACGCTGAACGGGACGAGGCCGACGGTCATGGCGACGAGGACCTGGCCGATCGGGTGCGCCGCGAACATCGCGCCCCCGATGGCCGGTCCCAGGCTGAGGAAGGCCGCGGTGGCCAGCGCCCCGGCGGCCGCCACGGTCCGGGCGCCCGTCGAGAAGTCGCGCCGGACGGCGGCCACGTCGCCGGCCACGGCCGAGCGGCTCAGGCGTGTGAAGAGCGCGGTCACGAGCGAGACCGCCACGAGCGAGTGCGGCAGCATGAAGAGCAGGTAGGCGTAGCTGTACGAGTTCCCCGACGCCCCGTTGACTCCTGCCTCGTTGAGCGCGTAGCCGGCGGACGTCATGACCTTCGAGGTGGGGATGAAGGCCACCTGACCCACCGCGACCCCAGCGAACGTCCAGCCCGCCACCCGGCCGGCGCTGCGCAGGCCGATGCCGCGGAAGCCGAAGCGGGGGCGGTAGCGGAAGCCGACGCGGTGCAGCGGCCACAGCAGGACGAGCGCCTGCAGCGCCACGCCCGCCGTCGCCGTGCCGGCGAGCAGCGCGATCATCTGCGGGGTCCAGGCGCCGGCGGAGTAGCCCTCGCCACCGGGGTACAGCGCGAGGAACGCCACCGTCCCGCCGATCGCGACGACGTTGTTGACGACGGGGGCCCACATGAAGGGCCCGAAGCTGCCCCGCGCGTTGAGCACCTGGCCGAGCACGGTGTAGAGCCCGTAGAAGAAGACCTGCGGCAAGCACCAGAAGGCCATCGCGGTGCCGAGCGCGAGCCAGTCGTCGTTCCACTTGTCGGCGTACAGCTGGACGACGAGCGGCGCGCACAGGGTGATGAGCACCGTGGCGCCGGCCATGACGAGCAGCGCGAGGGTGATGAGCCGGTCGACGAAGTCCTTGCCCCCGTCGGGGAGCTTGAAGGCCCGCACGATCTGCGGGACGAGGACGGCGTTGAGGACACCGCCCGCCACGAGGATGTAGAAGTTGTTGGGCGCCTTGTTGGCGACGTCGAAGACCTGCCCGCCGACGCCGGCGGCCGCACCGCCGATGGCCGAGGCGAGCAGGGCGACACGGACGAACCCCAGGACCCGCGAGACCAGCGTCCCGCCCGCCATGACGGCGCTGGACCGGGCGAGGGAGGCCTTGGACTCGTCCGGGACGGCCGTCTGGTCGGGGGCTGCGCTCACGCCACGATGGTGGCCGATGCCTGCGCCGTCCGGGTCATCGCGTCCCCGGTCCGGTCAAGGTCTTCACACGCGGTGACGACCCCACCACGGTGAAGAACCTCAGGCGGGTCGTCGGGGCGGGTGTCCTCGCGCTGGCCCTCGTCGCGCCCGCGGCGGGCGCGCACGCCGACCCGGTGACGACCGCGCAGAGCCAGCCGCGCAGCCGGACGCTGCAGGCGCAGGCCGACGCGCTGCGCGCCTCCGTCGAGGGCCTGCAGCTGCAGCAGTCCGTCGCGACCGAGGCCTACGACACCGCCGTCGACGACACCGAGCGGGCGATCCACGAGGAGGTCCGCGCACAGGCCGCCCTGGACGCGGCCTCGGGCACCAGCAGCGCAGCCGGCACCGCCGCGACCCGCCGCGTCCGCTCCCTCTACATGGCCGGACCCGGCCTGCCGTCGGGCCTGTCCTCGGGTCTGGACCTCCTGACGACCGGCGACCTCGACCAGGCCGCGAGCGCCGCCCGGTCCGCCGCGGTCGCGGCCACGGTCGTCGCCGACGACGAGACCACCCTGACCCGCGCGGTGACGGCCCGCGCCGACGCCGACGCGGCCGAGGCGCACCTGCAGGACGTCCGGCGGCAGAAGACGGCGGCCCAGGCGGCCGCGCAGACGGCGAAGACGCAGGTCACGACGGCCCTGGCCCGCCAGCAGCAGCTGCTCGACGCCGCCGACACCGCCGTCCGCGACGCCGTGGCGCAGGAGGAGGAAGAGGCCCGCCAGGCCGCGCTCGCCGCCGCCGCGCAGCAGGCCGCGGCCGCCGGGGTGGCCGACGCGACCTCCCCGGACTCCACGGCGGGTGTCGCCGACGCCGTCGCGAACGCCTCGACCGCGGCCCTCGGGGCCATCGCCGCCGCGCACACCCGCGAGGGCATGTCCTACGTGTGGGGGGCGACCGGTCCGTCGACGTTCGACTGCTCGGGGCTGACGCAGTGGGCCTACGCGCAGGCGGGCGTCACGATCCCGCGCACGTCGCGCCAGCAGTACGCCGGGCTGCCGAAGGTGCCGCTGGACCAGCTGCAGCCCGGTGACCTCGTCTTCTACGCCAACGGGTCGGACCCCTCGACGATCCACCACGTCGCGCTCTACCTCGGCGGAGGGAAGGTCCTGCACGCCCCGCACACCGGCGACGTCGTGCGCGTGGCGGGCGTCGCGATGCCGGGGCTGTTCGGCGCGGTCCGCCCGTCCTGACCGGCCCCGCTAGCGGGAGGCCAGCACGGCGAGGGTGAGGCTCGCGACGTCCTCGACGACGGCGGCCTGCCAGTCGGGCACGACCTCCGCGGCCCCGGCCCGCCAGGCCGCGCCCAGCAGCGACCCCGCGAGCGCCCCGACGGCCCCCGCGACGACCGGCCCGGCCACGCGCCGGTGGTCGCGCTTGGCCAGCGCGAGGGCACCGCCGGCGCCCGCGGCCAGGCGTGCCGGCAGACCTCCCGCCGACAACCGGCTCGGCGTGGCGGGGTTCTTGTCGGCGACGACCTCGGCCCCGACGGCCACGAGGGCCCCGACCTTGGCCAGCGCGTTCCCACCCGTGAGCGCCGGACCGGCCAGGCCGAGGGAGCTGCGGCCTCCCGCGGCGACCCCCAGCAGCAGCGAGCGGGCGACGAGCCCTGCGGAGGCGCGCGTCGGGGGCTCGGCCACCACGACCGTGCTCCCCTCGTCGGGCCGGCCGTCGGCCAGTCGCAGCGTCGCGTGCGCGGCGAGGCCGAAGGCCAGGTGGGGCACGGCGTCGGCGACCCAGTCCTCGCTCGTCCACTCCCGCACGTCGGTCACGCCGAGCGCGTGCGCGGGCCCGTCCGTCGCGGCCATGGCCAGCGCCCCCGTGACGATCCCGCCGACGACGGGCGGCATCCGCAGCCCGGCCGCGCGGGCCGTCCCGACGAGGGCCCCGACGCCGAGGCCGGCCACGGTCCCCGACAGCGCCCCGAGAGCCGTGCGGCGGTTGGCGCGCTCGCCCCGCGCTCCCCCGACCTCGGTGCCGAGCCGGTCGGCCAGCGCGTCGACGACGTCACCGGGCAACGTGCTCGCGTCCCGGCCGCGCCAGGCCATGTCGGCGTACGTCACGGCGGTGATCACGGCGGTCCCGACGGCACCGGCCGCCAGTCCGCTGCGCAGGCCACGTCCCAGGGAGCTGCTCACGCGGTCATCCTGTGCGTCGCGGGGAGCCCGCGCGCGCCGAACGGGCGCGGGCCCCGCGCGCCCTAGCATTGGGGGCGACGGGACGGTCCCGGGTGCGGGCGAGAGCCCGCGGACGAGACGCAGGGGGCAGGACTGGACGGGGCAGGCCGCAGCACGGACCGGGACACGGGCGCGGGGCGGGTCGCCGACCGCTACCTGCTCGACCGGGAGCTGTCGGTCGAGACGGACCTCGGCACCCGGGAGTACCTGGGCCGCGACCTCACGCTCGACCGTCCCGTGCGGGTGCGGACGCTGCCGGCCACGGACCCGCGCGCCGAGGAGTTCCTCGACGCCGCCCGCCGCACCGCCATGCTCAACGACCCCCACGTGCCGCGCATCCTCGACGCCGGCACCGACGAGGACCCGGCCCAGCTCGAGGCCCCGACGGTCTACGTCGTGGAGGAGGCCGTCGCCGGCTCGACCATGACCGAGCTCCTGCACTCCGGTCCGCTGCGCCCGGCCGCCGTCCGCGCCCTCGTCGGCGAGGTCGCGACGGCCCTGGACGCCGCCGCCCGTCGCGGGCTGCACCACACCCGCCTCACGCCCGACGACGTCCTGCTCGACCCCGACGGCGTCGTCCGGGTGCGCGGGGTGGGCGTCGAGGCGGCCCTCGAGATCGACCCGCCGGCGGTCTCCGCGGCGCGGGCGGCGGCCCTGGCCAACCGCGCGGACGCCGTCGGCCTCGTCGCGCTCGTCTACGCCGGGCTCGTCGGCCGGTGGCCGGTCCTGGAGGGCCTGACGCCCTGCCCGGCCCTGCCCGAGGCACCCACCGGTGACGGCAAGCCGTTGCCGCCCAAGGACATCCGTCCCGACGTCCCGAACGACCTGGACACCCTGTGCGCGGTCACGTTCGGCCCGCACGAGGACGGCCCGCGCGACCCGGCCGAGCTGGCCCTGCAGCTGGCGCCGTGGTCGATGGACGTCTGGGACGAGACGCTGCGGCGCATGCGCGGCGAGGCCGCGACGGCCGCCGTCCGCGGCCGGCTGAAGAACCGCGAGGAGGTCGTGCCCGAGGCCGAGCCGCCCGTGCCCTTCACGCGGCCGCACTCGACGGCGCGACCGCCGCGCGACGACTCCCGTCTGGTCCTCGTGCTCCTCGGCGCGCTCGTGGCCGTGGGCCTCGTCCTCGCGCTGTGGCAGCTCAGCGGCATCGGCGCTCCCCGCAGCGCGAACGAGCAGACCCCCGCACCGTCGGCGTCCGCACCCGCGAGCGCGCCCGCACCGACGTCCTCGGCGCCCAGCTCGACCAGCGCCGCGCCCTCCGCCGCACCCGTCGTGCTGCCCGTCGCGGCGATCTCCGCCCTGGACCCGCAGGGCGGCGGCGAGAACTCCCAGACGGCCCCCCGGGCGGTCGACGGGGACCCGGCGACGGCGTGGGAGAGCCAGCGCTACAACTCCGCGGCCTTCGGCGGGCTCAAGGAGGGCATCGGCCTGCTCCTGGACCTCGGCACCGAGGCGCAGGTGAGCTCGGTCGCGCTCACCGACGGCGGCGAGGGCGGCTCCGTGTCGCTGCTGACGGCCCCCGGCCCCTCCCTCGACGGCTCCCAGCCCGTCGCGACGGCCCCGGCGGGCGGTCAGCAGACGCTGACGCCCGCGCAGCCGGTGCGCGCCCGCTACCTCGTCGTGTGGTTCACCCAGCTGCCGACGACCGACGGGGTGTTCCGGGCCTCGGTCGCCGAGATCGCCGTCACCGGAACGCCCGCGTCGTGACCGGGGCGGGAGCCCCGGGACCCGGTCCGACGACCGGCCAGGACCCCCGGACCGACGCCGAGCTCGTCGCCGCCCACGTCGCGGGCGACCCGGAGGCGTTCGGGGAGGTCGTCCGCCGGCACCGGGACCGGTTGTGGGCCGTCGCGCTGCGCACCACGGGTGACCGCGAGGAGGCCGCCGACGCCGTCCAGGACGCCCTCGTGTCCGCGCTGCGCGCCGCCGACCGCTTCCGCGGCGACTCCGCGGTCACGACGTGGCTGCACCGCATCGTCGTCAACGCCTGCCTGGACCGCGCCCGGCGCAAGGCCGTGCGGCCCACCCGGCCCCTGGAGGAGGAGGTCGGGTCCGGTGAGGACGGGACCCGCACGGGGGCGGCGCTGGCCGTCGTCGAGGACGCGACCCCGCACGTGGAGGCGCAGCTCGACGTCACCGCGGCCCTCGCGCGGCTGCCCGAGGCCCAGCGGGCGGCCCTCGTCCTCGTCGACATGTACGACGTCCCGGTGGCCGAGGCCGCCGAGGTGCTGGGGGTGGCGGTGGGCACGGTGAAGTCCCGTTGCTCCCGGGGCCGGGTCGCCCTGGCCGAGCTGCTCCGGCCGGGAGGGAACCTGTGAGCCGCGCCCCGCGTCGTAGAGCCCGTTCCACCTCGTGTCCCGTTCAGGGACCTGCGACCGGATCCATCCGAGGGAGGCGTGTCCACGGTGAGTGGTGAGTCCGACGGCGGCCGGCTCGACGGCAACCGTCCCGACGACGAGCTCGACGCGCAGGAGCGCTACGTGCGCGACCTGCTGCGCGGAGCGGCCGACGTCGGGCCGATGCCGGACGACGTCGTCGCCCGTGTGGACGCGGCGCTGCGGGCGGCGCAGGCCGACCTGCCCGGGGACACCGCGGGTGTCACGCCCGTCGCCTCGCTCGCCGAACGCCGCAACGCCTCGTGGCGCCGCCGCCTCCCGCGCGTCCTCGCCGCGGCGGCCGGCATCGCCGTCGTCGGCGGTGGCGCGCTGTTCGTCGGGCTGCAGGGCCCGGGGGGCGCCGACTCCGCCTCGAGCGGGGCGGCCGCCGGGGGCGGGTCCTCCGCCGCCTCCGAAGCCGTTCCCGGCTCGGCACCGGTGCTGCTCAGCGGCCGCGACTACGCCGACGCGGCCGCCGTCCGCGACCTCGGTGAGGGCGTCCTGGCCCACGACGCCGGCGGCGCGGCGGACGAGGCGGCCCCCCAGGGGCGCGCCGAGGACGCCACCCCCGGGACGGGCGACACCGACCGCAAGCACACGATGCTCAACGCCCCCCGCTCGACGCTGGGCCCGACGGATGCCCCGCCCGCGACCACGGACGAGGCCCAGCGCCCCGCCGCCGAGCGGGCCCTCGCCTGCACCAAGCAGCTCGGCGTCGACCCCGGCTCCGTCCTCGCCGTGGAGATCGCCTCCTGGCAGGCGCAGCCCGCCGCGTTCGTCGTCCACAAGACCGCCGACGGCGCCGAGGTGGTCGTCGTCGCGCTCGACTGCACCCCGGGTGACGCGGCACTGAGCACCGTCCCCGTCCCCTGAGCGGGGTCCCCGGCGGTCCGGGCCGGGGAACAGCGGACCCCTACGATCGGTTGAGCAAGCAGCACGGAACCCCGGGTCACGGGGTCCGGCACCGATCGAGGGAAGCAGGTCCGCACAGGTGAGCGAGTCCAGCAACGGGGCCACTCCGCAGGACGTCCGCAACGTCATCGTCGTGGGCTCGGGGCCGGCCGGCTACACCGCGGCCCTCTACGCGGCGCGCGCCGAACTGCAGCCGCTCGTCTTCGAGGGGTCGGTGACCGCCGGCGGTGCGCTGATGAACACCACCGAGGTCGAGAACTTCCCGGGCTTCCCCGAGGGGATCATGGGCCCGGACCTCATGGACAACATGCGGGCCCAGGCCGAGCGCTTCGGTGCCGAGCTCATCACCGACGACGTCGTCGACGTGCGCCTCGACGGTGACGTCAAGGAGGTCACGACGGGCGGCGGCCAGACGTACCGCGCCCACTCCGTGATCCTCGCCCTCGGCTCGGCCTACCGCGAGCTCGGGCTGCCCGACGAGAAGCGGCTGTCCGGTCGCGGCGTCAGCTGGTGCGCGACCTGCGACGGGTTCTTCTTCCGCGAGCAGGACATCGTCGTCGTCGGCGGCGGCGACTCCGCCGTCGAGGAGGCGACGTTCCTCACGCGCTTCGCGAAGACGGTGACGATCGTGCACCGCCGCGGCGAGCTGCGCGCCTCGCGCATCATGGCCAAGCGCGCGGAGGAGAACGAGAAGATCCGCTTCGCCTGGAACTCCGAGGTCGTCGGCATCACGGGTGACGCGAAGGTCGAGGGACTCACGTTGCGCGACATCGTGACCGGCGAGACCCGCGAGATCCCCGCGACGGGGCTGTTCATCGCGATCGGACACGAACCGCGCACCGACCTCGTCAAGGGCCAGGTCGACCTCGACGAGAACGGCTTCGTCCTCGTCGAGGGCCGCAGCACCCGCACGAACATCGCGGGGGTCTTCGCGGCCGGCGACGTCGTCGACCACGAGTACATGCAGGCCATCACGGCCGCCGGCATGGGCTGCTCCGCCGCGCTGGACGCCGAGAAGTACCTCGCCGCCCGGGGCGACGCCGGTCTCGAGCAGCAGCCCGCGCGCGAGGAGACCGACCCGGACGTCCCGGCGGCCGACACCGTCGACCGTCCCCAGCACTGACCCGTCCCGACCCAGCGAGGAGAACCCCGTGAGCGCCACCGCCGCCACCACCGACGCCACCTTCGACGTCGACGTCCTGCAGTCCGACAAGCCCGTCCTCGTGGACTTCTGGGCCCCCTGGTGCGGCCCGTGCCGCCAGGTCGCCCCGATCCTCGAGGAGATCGCGGCCGAGCACGGCGAGAAGATCACCGTCGTCAAGGTCAACACCGACGAGAACCCCCGCGTCGCGGCCAAGTACGGCGTGACGTCCATCCCGACGCTCAACGTCTACTCCGGCGGCGAGGTCGTGAAGACGATCATCGGCGCCCGCCCGAAGCCCGCGCTGCTCAAGGAGCTCGAGGACTTCGTCGGCTGACGGAACACCCGCACGACGAGAGGCCGGTCCCCGCGCAGGGGGCCGGCCTCGCGTTCGTTCCGGGGTGACGCGTCAGGCGGGCGCCACCCCGGTGAGCGTGGGGACGCGGACGCTGCCGAGGATGCGCTCCAGCGCCGCCTCGACGTCCTCGCGCCAGGACAGGGCGCTCTTCAGCTCCAGGCGCAGCCGCGGGTGGCGGTGGTGCGGGCGGACGACCGTGAAACCGACCGACTCCAGCAGGTGCGCCGGCAGCACGCACGGCTCCCCGTGGTCGTGGGCGTTCTCCTCGCTGCCGTCACCGCCGACGGCCGCGGGCCCCCCACCGAAGGCCTCGACGGCCTTGACCCCGCGCTGGGTGAGGTCCTTGGCCGCTCCCTGCAGCAGCATCCGCGCCAGTCCCTCACCGCGGTAGGCCGGTTCGATCCAGCCGGTGGTCAGCAGGACGGCGTCGCCGCTGACCGGGGAGGTGGGGAAGCGGCTCTGCTGGGGCACGTACAGCGGCGGGGCGTACATGACGAAGCCGACGGGCTGGTCGTCGACGTAGACGAGGCGCCCGCAAGGACCCCACTGCAGGAGGACGGTGGAGATCCACGCCTCCTTCTCGAAGTCCGGGTACCCCGCCTCCGCCGCACGCGCCGCGGCGGCCTCGTCGAGCTCCCAGAAGACGCACTGCCGCGAGGGTTTGGGCAGGTCGGCGACGGTGTCGAGCGTCAGCGGGGCCATGCGTCGTCCCACCGGGGCGGCCTCCCGTCTCGTGCCCGACGCGCCGTCGGCGTTCCGTCCGTGCAGGGCCTTCACGCCGTGCCGGTGCGTGAGGGCCAGTCTAGGTGGCAGGCTCGGAGTGAGCTCCGCACCCGGAGTGACGACCTCACCGTGAGGTCCAACGATGCCGCAGGAGGCCGCCATGAGCCAGCACCCGCCGTCCACGAGTCCCGGTGACGCGCCCGTCGCGTCCGCCGCGGCCCGGGCCGGCGCCGCTGCTGCCTCCACCGCTTCCTCCGCGCACGGCGCGGGCCGCCGCCTGGACCGCTGGGTCGGCACGTACGCCCAGCGCACCGCGTCGATGACCGCCTCGGAGATCCGCGCCCTGTTCGCCGTGGCCAACCGCCCCGAGGTCGTCTCCCTCGCGGGCGGCATGCCGTACCTGCCCGCGCTCCCCCTCGAGGCCATCGCCGAGCTGAGCGCCCGCATCGTCGCCGAGAAGGGTGCCCAGGCCCTGCAGTACGGGTCCGGCCAGGGCGAGGAGCGGCTGCGCGAGCAGATCGTCGAGGTCATGCGGCCGCAGGGCATCGCCGCCCACCCCGACGACGTCGTCGTCACGACGGGGTCGCAGCAGGCGCTCGACCTCGTGTCCCGCATCTTCCTCGACCCCGGCGACGTGGTGCTGGCCGAGGCCCCGAGCTACGTGGGCGCCCTCGGGGTCTTCCGCAGCTACCAGGCGCAGGTCGAGCACGTGCCGCTCGACCACGACGGGCTCCAGCCGGCCGCGCTGGAGGAGGCGCTCGTGCGGCTGCGCTCGCAGGGTCGGCGGGTGAAGTTCCTCTACACCGTGCCGAACCACCACAACCCCGCCGGGGTGACGCTGTCCCTGGAACGGCGCCACCAGGTGCTCGACATCGTGCGGCGCCACGACCTGCTCGTCCTCGAGGACGACCCCTACGCCCTCCTCGGCTTCGACGGCGACCCGCTGCCGGCGATGCGGTCGATGGACGCCGAGCACGTCATCCACCTCGGCAGCTTCTCCAAGACCTTCGCCCCCGGCTACCGCGTCGGCTGGGCCGTCGCCCCGCACGCCGTGCGGGAGAAGCTCGTGCTGGCCTCGGAGTCGGCGATCCTGTGCCCGACGTCGTTCGGCCAGTTCGCCATCGCCGAGTACCTCGCCACCTACGACTGGAAGGGGCAGGTCAAGGTGTTCCGCGAGCTGTACCGCGAACGGCGCGACGCCATGCTCGCCGCCCTGGCGACGCACCTGCCGCAGGCGACGTGGACCCACCCGGGGGGTGGGTTCTACGTGTGGCTCACGCTGCCCGCGGGCCTGGACGCCAAGGCCATGCTGCCGCGCGCCGTGACCGGTCGGGTCGCGTACGTGCCCGGTGGAGCCTTCTACGCCGACGGGACGGGTGGGCACTCGATGCGGTTGTCCTACTGCTTCCCGACCGCCGACCGCATCACGGAGGGGGTCCGGCGGTTGGCCGGCGTGGTCCACGACGAGATCGAGGTCCAGCAGCTCTTCGGCTCGCCGGCGGGTCGGGTTCCCGAACGCTTCCGCGACCAGGGTGTCGTCAACCCGGGTCCGGAGCTGGCGTGAGCGCCTCCGGAGCGGACCCGCGGGTCACCGTCCTGGCCGGGGGGTTGTCGCACGAGCGCGACGTGTCCCTGCGGTCCGGTCGTCGGGTGGCGGACGCCCTGCGCGCCGCCGGGTGCGAGGTGACCGTCCTGGACGCCGACGCCCACCTCCTGCCCCGCCTGGCGGCCGATCGGCCCGACGTGGTGTGGCCCGTGCTGCACGGCGCCATCGGGGAGGACGGCGCCCTGCGCGACGTCCTGGAGCTGCTCTCGCTGCCGTTCGTGGGCTCGAAGGCCGCCGCGTGCCGGTTGGCGTGGGACAAGCCCATCGCGCAGTCCGTCGTCGCCGCGGCCGGTCTGCGGGTCCCGGCGTCCATCGCGCTGCCGCAGGCGACCTTCCGCGACCTCGGCGCCCAGCCCGTGCTGACGGCCGCGGCCGACTGGGCAGGCTTCCCGCTCGTCGTGAAGCCGAGCCGCGGGGGGTCGGCGCTCGGGGTCGCCGTCGTCGGGGACGTCCGCGACCTGGCCCGCGCCGTCGTCGACGCCTTCGCCTACGGCGACACCGCGCTGGTCCAGGAGCACGTCCCCGGCACGGAGGTGGCCGTCTCCGTCGTCGAGACGGCCGGGGAGGTCCACGTGCTGCCCGCCGTCGAGATCGTCGCCGACGGCGGCTCCTACGACTACGCGGCCCGCTACACGGCCGGGGCCACGGAGTTCTACGTGCCCGCCCGGCTGCCGGACGACGTCGCGGCCCGGCTCGCCGGCGCCGCCCGCACCGCCCACGACGTCCTGGGTCTGCGGCACTTGTCGCGGATCGACTTCATCGTCACCGACGCGGGCGACCCCGTCTTCCTCGAGGCGAACGCCGCCCCGGGGATGACGGAGACGTCCCTGCTCCCGCAGGCCGCCGAGGCTGCGGGGCACGGACTCGACGTCCTCTACCGGGGGGTCGTCGAGTCCGCGCTCGCGCGCTGACGTCAGTTCTGGGTGCCGAGCAACCGCAGGATCCGGTCGAGGTCCTCGACCCCGGCGAAGTCGACCGTCAACCGGCCCCGGGTGCGGCCCATGCTGATCTTCACCCGGGTGTCCAGGCGGTCGGCCAGCAGCGTGGCCCGGGTGTCGAGCTCCGGCTGCGGCTCGGCGGGGTTGCGCCGCCGCGGGGCGGTGTCGGCATCCCCGAGGGCGATCATCTCCTCGACGGCGCGGACCGACAGCCCTTCGGCCACGACGCGCTGGGCGAGGCGCTCCATGGCGGCCCCGTCCTCGAGGGACAGCAGGGCGCGCGCGTGCCCGGCGCTGATGACGCCCGCCGCGACCCGGCGCTGCACGAGCGGCGGCAGCTTCATGAGGCGCAGGGTGTTGCTGATCTGCGGCCGCGACCGGCCGATGCGCGAGGCCAGTTCCTCGTGCGTGCAGCCGAAGTCCTCGAGGAGCTGCTGGTAGGCCGCCGCCTCTTCGAGCGGGTTGAGCTGGGCGCGGTGCAGGTTCTCCAGCAGGGCGTCGCGCAGGAGGTCGTCGTCGGCCGTCTCGCGGACGATGGCGGGGATGGTCTCGAACCCCGCCTCCGTCGTCGCGCGCCAGCGACGCTCACCCATGACGAGCTCGTAACGGGGGAACCCGTCCTCGCCGGCCGCGACCGGGCGCACGACGATCGGCTGCAGCACGCCGATCTCACGGATCGAGTGGACCAGTTCGGCGAGGTCGTCCTCGTCGAACACCGTGCGGGGCTGGCGCGGGTTCGGCGTAATGGCCGCGACCGGCACCTCGGCGAAGCGGGCGCCCGGGACCTCGACGAGACCGTCGTCGGACGTTGCCGCAGCGTCGGTGGGACCGTTGGTGTCCCCGGTGGCTGTGTCGTCCTCGACGTGGTCAGCGGTCGTGATGACGGCGAGGTCGCCGATCCGGTCCTCGTGCGCGGGCGTCGCCTCGGCGGTCGTCTCCTCCGCGGGCTGCGCGACGGACGGACGCTGGTCGAAGAAGACGTCGACGGGGCGCCCAGCGGGCCGCATCGCCGGCGGCAGCGAGGGGGCCGCGCCAGGCCGGTTGACCGTGGTCGTCGCCGTCCCGCCGCTGGGGATCAGGGCCCCGAGACCACGTCCGAGACCACGTCGCTTGTCGCTCACGCTCCACCCTCCTTCGACGCGAAGCCGCGTCGCGTCACCAGACCATCCGTCCACCGTGCCCAGGGATCCGCCACCGCCGGGGCCGAACCCACGCCAGCATCCCCCGCGGACGGCGCGGTCTCGCGCACGCCACGCTGAGCCATTTCGCGTGCCGCCTCGAGGTAAGCCAGCGCCCCCGAGGACAGCGGGTCGTACGCCATGACCGTCTGGCCGTGGCTCGGCGCCTCCGAGATGCGCACCGAGCGCGGCACGAGCGACCGCAGGACCTGCTCGCCGAAGTGGTGCCGGACCTCCTCGACGACCTGCGCGGCCAGGCGGGTCCGCCCGTCGTACATGGTGAGGAGGATCGTCGTGACGGACAGGTCGGGGTTGAGGTGCTCCTGGATCAGCTCGATGTTCGAGAGCAGCTGGCTGAGCCCTTCGAGTGCGTAGTACTCGCACTGGATGGGGATGAGCACCTCGGGCGCTGCCACGAAGGCGTTGATCGTCAGCAGGCCCAGGCTCGGCGGGCAGTCGATGAGGACGTAGTCGACGCGACGCTCACCCGCCTGCTGGAGGGCCTTGAAGTACTTGGCGACGGCGCGCTGGAGGCGCGACTCGCGCGCCACCATCGAGACCAGCTCGATCTCCGCACCCGCGAGGTCCACCGTCGCCGGCGCGCACCACAGGTCCGGCGCCTCGTCGCACTTCTGCACCACGTCCATCAGTGGCTTGCCTTCGACGAGCACCTCGTACATGCCGTCCACGCCCGCGCGGTGATCGATCCCCAGGGCCGTCGAGGCGTTGCCCTGCGGGTCGAGGTCGAGCACCAGGACTTTGAGGCCCGCGGCCGACAGGGCGGAGGCGAGGTTCACCGCGGTCGTCGTCTTGCCGACGCCGCCCTTCTGGTTGGCGATGGTCATGATGCGCGTGTCCGTCGGTCGCGGGAACCGCTCGGGAGTGCGCGCCGCGGGTGTTTCACGTGGAACAGGGGCGGGACCCAGGTCGCCGTCAACGTCGTCCGGGTACGCCGCAGGCGTCTTCTCGACGGATGCGCGCAACTCCACGACGGGCGCTAGGTGCTCGGACGGGGCGTCCGCCACCGCCGCGAGCGGCTCGACGTCCGGCTCCGTTTCACGTGGAACGTCAGCCACGGGAGGTTGCGGGTCCGCTGTTTCACGTGGAACCACAATGCTGGCGCCGGGCGCGACGGCGCTCTCGGTCACCGCGGCGGCAGCGTTGAACTCATCGGTTTCACGTGGAACGTCAGCGACCTCGGCGACCGGAAACCACCCGAGGCCACGCTGCCTGGTGACCGTGGACGTCCCGCCGAACCATCCCAGCTGACTCACGCTCTGATCCTTCCCGTGGTTCACCGTCGCGGACCCTTGGGTCCCCGACGCTTCGGTGCCGTCGTGGTGCTCGTCGAACTGCGGAGCGGACCGTGACCGCGGGCGACGCGGACGACCGTCGTTCCCGACTCCTCGTCCGGCCCGACCCGCAAGACTTCCGGCTCGGCGGTGATGCCCATGCTGGACAACACACCGGCCGCGGCGGCGATCTCGTCGGCGGCGCTGCGGCCCTTGATGGCCACGAGGTGCCCACCGGTCACGACCAGCGGCAGCGCCCATCCGTACAGGGTGGCCAGGGGCGCCACTGCCCGGGCGGTGACCACGGACGCGGAGAACTCGCCGCGAACGTCCTCGGCGCGCCCGCGGGCGACGGCGACCTGGTCGCGCAGGTCCAGCTCCGCGATCGCCTCCCGGAGGAAGGTGTACCGGCGCTCCAGCGGCTCGACGAGGCGCACCTGGACGTCCGGCCTGGCCAGCGCCAGGGGGATGCCCGGCAGACCGGCCCCGGACCCGATGTCGAGGACGGACGACCCCTGCTCGATGACGTCGCCGAGGTAAGCGCAGTTCAGCAGGTGCCGGTCCCACAGGCGGGGGACTTCACGGGGACCGATGAGCCCCCGCTCCACCCCGGCCGTCGCGAGGAGGTCGCGGTAGGCCGCGGCACGCTCCACGCGGTCACCGAAGACCCGTTCGACCTCGGGGCGGAGGGCCTCGTCGAGAGCCCCGGGAACGACGGAGGGCGGTGGTGTTCCACGTGGAACACCACCGCCCTCAGGCACATCATCCGACACCCCGTCACCCTATCGGCCGACGGAGCACGGTCAGATCACTCGTCGCTGCCCTGTGCATCCTCGGTGCGCGTCGGGAGGACGACGACCCGGCGCCGCGGCTCCTCGCCCTCGGACTCGCTGACGAGACCCTTCGCCGCGACGGCGTCGTGTACGACCTTGCGTTCGAAGGCCGACATCGGCTCGAGGCGTTCGGCCGCCCCCGACGTCTCGACGCGCGCGACGACCTCGTGGGCCAGTCGGACGAGCGAGGTGCGCTTGGTCGAGCGGTGACCGCCGACGTCGAGCATGAGGCGCGTCCGGTCGCCGGTCTGCGCCTGCACGGCGAGGCGCGTCAGCTCCTGGAGCGCTTCGAGCACCTCGCCCTCGGAGCCGACGAGGCGGGAGAGGGCGGGGGTGCCGGCCTCGTCCGCGACGACCGCGACCGAAGCGCGACCGTTCTCGATGTCGATGTCGATGTCCCCGTCGAGGTCGACGATGTCGAGCAGTTCCTCGAGGTAGTCGGCGGCGATGTCGCCTTCCTCCTCGAGACGCGACTTCGTGGACCCCTTGCGGCGGGGCTCCTCGGTCGCCGTCGCATCGGCACCCTCGGCGGTGTCCACCGGGGTCTCCTCGACCGCGTCCGTCGTGTCGTTCACACGTCCTCCTGGCTGGTGTGGCAGTGGAGCTGGTCTGTCGGGCGGGTCGTCAGCGGTTCGGACCCTGGCTCGACCGCGAGCCTCCGGGTCGGCGCTGCTCACGGCTGTTGCCCCGCTTGGGCTGCTGGCGCTGACGTCGCACCGGCGTGGCCGGGGTCGTGTGCTCCGCGGTGGTCGCGGCCTCGGGCGCGCCGTCCTTGGTGAGCACGACCCCGCGACGGGCCGCGCGACGGGCCTTGCGCTCCTCCAGCTCCTTCTCCGCGAGCGAACCGGGGTTCGGCATGCGGCGGATGACGAAGAACTGCTGGCCCATGGACCAGACGTTCGTCGTGAGCCAGTAGAGGAGGACACCGATCGGGAAGTTGACGCCGGAGACGGCGAAGATGATCGGCAGGATGTAGAGCATCAGCTTCTGCTGCTGCGCGAAAGGGTTGCCCTCCATCGACGCCGACGAGGTGTTCTTCGCCATCAGCTGCTTCTGCGTCACGAACTGCGACGCGGACATGAGGACGATCATGACCGCGGTGAGGACGATGGCGTTCCAGTTGCCGTTGCCCCACGACTTCATGAAGACGTCGGAGAGCTGCGCGCCGAAGATGCGCGCGCTGTCCGCCTGAGCCACGAGCGTCGCGTCCAACGGACCGACGGTCTTGCGCTGGGCGATGCCGTTCAGCGTGTGGAACAGCGCGAGGAAGATCGGCGACTGGAGCAGGATGGGAAGGCAGCTGGCCATCGGGTTCGTCCCCGACGACCGGTAGAGCGCCATCATCTCCTGCTGCATGGCCTGGCGGGAGGCGGGATCGTTCTTGCCCTTGTACTTGGCCTGGATCTTCCGCATCTCGGGCTGGATGACCTGCATCCCGCGCATCGCCTTGATCTGCTTGACGAAGAGCGGGATGAGCAGGATGCGGATGACGACCACGAGGCCGACGATCGACAGCGACCAGGCGGCCCCGCCCGCCGGGTCGAGCCCGACGGCAGTGAGTAGCTCATGGAAACGCACCATGATCCACGCGACCACCCACTGGATGGGATGCAGAAGGTCGTAGAAGAACTCGATCATGGGGCGGTTCGTCCTCTCACAGGGGTCGGGCTCACAGGGCTGACCTCAGGGCGTTGGCACCCGGGAGTGTCCCTTCGGCGGAACGGGGTCCACCCCACCAGGGTTCCACGGGTGGCAGCGGAGGAGACGCCGGACGGTCAACCAGGTCCCGACGACGGCACCCCGGGTCCGCAGCGCCTCGACGGCGTACGCGGAGCACGAGGGGTAGAAGCGGCAGGTCGGCCCCAGGACGGGCGAGACGAGCAGCTGGTAGGCACGGACGAGCAGGACCAGCAGCAGTGCCGGCCAGCGCAGCGGGTGCCACCACCGGCGTCCGGAGGGAGACGCGTCCGCCGGCTCAGCCACCGGGGACCAGCCCCAGACGCTGCAGCCCTCGGTCGACGTCGGCGCCGAGCTCGGCCGACGTCGCCTCGGCCGCCCCCGGGAGGGCGCGGACCACGAGGAGCCCGCCCTCGAGCGGCAGCGACGTGAGCCGCGCCGCCGCGAGGTGGCGCAGCCGGCGCTGAGTGCGGTGCCGGAGCACCGACCCGCCGACGGCCTTGGACACGACGAAGCCCACCCGCGTGGGGTGGGCTCGGTCGGTCGCCGCCCAGTGCAGGACCAGGCGACGGGTGCCCGCACGCCGACCCGCCCGGAAGGCGACGGTGAAGTCGTCCCGGTGGCGAAGTCGGTGCTCCGCGGTCAGCACGCGGGCGCGGGATGCGAGGTCAGGCGGCGATCTGCGCGCGGCCCTTGGTGCGGCGCGCGGAGAGGATGGCGCGGCCGGCGCGGGTGCGCATGCGCAGACGGAACCCGTGCACCTTGGCGCGGCGACGGTTGTTCGGCTGGAAGGTGCGCTTGCTCACGGCGGAACTCCTGGGACTCGTGCGGGCGGGCCCCGCCGGACTGCCGACCCGGGCCACGCCAGGAGCAAGTCCTGGGAGCGGTCGGAACGGCGATGCGGAGCACAATCCCCCGTAGCGTACGGCCGGTGACCCGACCCGGTCAAAGCGCGCACGCGTCGAGCGCCCGACGGCGGGCACCGACCGTCCACAGGCGCCGCCGCTCGGCCGTCCGGGTGGTGCCCAGAAGGTAGCGTTCCCCTCCAGGTCCGGGCGGCACGACCCGCCGGGGCCAGGCCCCTCGGCTCCAGGTCGGGACACCGCGGCGACGGTGCTCCGCCCCTGCGGCGTCGCGCGGGCGTCCAGCGGACATCGGCGCGGCGGACGGCACTTGAACGCGGGCCGTCCACGTTGTTACGGTCCCGCTCGACGTGCCGACGCCCGCATCCGATCGAGGTGCCTGCGACGGGCGGTTCGTCGCACCCCCACCGTCATGCACAGGTGTGGACAAGGGTGTGGACGAGTCCCGTCAGACGGATTCCGGCACGACGGGAGAGGGCTCGATGCAGACCGACGGAGGGGACTTCCCCAGCGTCTGGGAACGTGCCGTCGCACAACTGGACGACGGGGGGATCACCCCTCACCAGCGAGCGTTCGTGCGGCTGACCCGCCCCCTCGGCCTCCTGGACGGGACCGCGCTGCTGGCGGTCCCCAACGACCTGACCAAGGACGTCATCGAGCAGAAGGTCCGCGAACCGCTGACCCGCGCGCTGTCCGACGCCTACGGCTCGGCCATCCGCCTCGCGGTGACGGTCGACCCCTCGATCGGCCAGGTCCTCGCCCCCGAACGCACGGGTGAGCGGTCCGGCGACGACGGCGTCCCCAGCGTCGAGCGCGAACGCGTCGGGATCGGTTCGTCCCTGGACGCGGAGGCCGGGTCGCACGTGCCGTCCCAGGACGACCGCCGGGGCGGGCTGGACGAGGGGTCACCCCTCGACGACTCCGACCCCGACCTGCTCTTCACGGGCTACAAGGTCGACCGCGGTGCGGGGACGGGCCGGCAGGCGCCGCGCAACCGGTCCACGACCAAGGTCGAGAACGCCCGGCTGAACCCGAAGTACATCTTCGAGTCCTTCGTCATCGGCGCCAGCAACCGCTTCGCGCACGCGGCCGCCGTGGCCGTGGCCGAAGCACCGGCCAAGGCGTACAACCCGCTGTTCATCTACGGCGAGTCCGGGCTGGGCAAGACGCACCTGCTGCACGCGATCGGGCACTACGCCCAGAACCTCTACCCGGGCGTGCAGGTGCGGTACGTGAACTCCGAGGAGTTCACCAACGACTTCATCAACTCGATCCGCGACGACAAGGCGCAGGCCTTCCAGCGCCGGCACCGCGACGTGGACGTCCTCCTCATCGACGACATCCAGTTCCTGTCGAACAAGGTCCAGACGCAGGAGGAGTTCTTCCACACCTTCAACACGCTGCACAACGCGAGCAAGCAGGTCGTCATCACGTCCGACCTGCCGCCCAAGCAGCTGTCGGGGTTCGAGGAACGGATGCGCAGCCGCTTCGAGTGGGGGCTCATCACCGACGTCCAGCCGCCGGACCTCGAGACCCGCATCGCCATCCTGCGCAAGAAGGCCATCGGTGAGCGCCTCGAGGTCCCGGACGACGTCAACGAGTACATCGCCTCGAAGATCTCCTCCAACATCCGCGAGCTCGAGGGCGCCCTCATCCGCGTCACGGCCTTCGCCAGCCTCAACCGGCAGCCCGTCGACATGAGCCTGGCCGAGATCGTGCTGCGCGACCTCATCCCCAACGACGAGACCCCCGAGATCACGGCGGCCGCGATCATGGGGCAGACGGCCTCGTACTTCTCCGTGACGCTCGACGACCTCTGCGGGACGTCCCGGTCGCGCACCCTCGTCACGGCCCGGCAGATCGCCATGTACCTCTGCCGGGAGCTGACCGAGCTGTCGCTGCCGAAGATCGGGCAGCACTTCGGTGGCCGCGACCACACGACGGTCATGCACGCCGAGCGCAAGATCAAGCAGCAGATGGCCGAGCGCCGCAGCACCTACAACCAGGTCACCGAGCTGACGAACCGCATCAAGAAGCAGGCGGGCGCCTGACCGGCTCCTGACCGCCACACGGGGCTCCAGGGCCCCCGCACGACCCCCAGAGCCCCGCCGGCAGCGACGCCGGCGGGGCTCTTCGTCGTCCCCGTCCCCGTCCCAGGGTCTTCGGACCCCTTCAGAGCCCTCGGGGAGGCCTCTCCGTGGCGCGCAGGGACGTGTCCACAGTTGTCCACACGCTGGGGACAGAGGTGTGGACGACGGACCCGCGAGCCGTGGACAACCCCGTGGACGGAGCGTGGACGACGTGGGGACCGCCTGGGGACGGACGTGGACGACGGCCCGCCGACGGAGCCGCCTGTGGACGACGGGACCGCCCGGTCCTCAGGTCCTCCACACGCCCACAGCAGCCCGGCAGGCCCCCTGACCTGCGACGACGCTCGTCCGTCCACAGTCTCCACAAGGGCTACTACGATGACTGATCCCTCCATGGTGAAGCTCGTCAGCCCACGTCCAGTGTGGACTGGGGGTGGGGACGGGCCCTGGACGGGAGGGGTTCCACCCCTGGGGACGACACCGTCCCGGGTGGTCGTTCGAACAACGTGTGCAGAGTCGTCTGATGTCTGATCACGCCCCGTGACCTCTCCGGGTGCGGGTGGCTCCGTACCCCGTGGAGGCGCGTGCACGCCCTCGAGCGCTCTCCACTACTGTCGGAAGCCGCCGCGTCGTGCCGCCGTCCGCCAGGACCGCAGGACGCGGGAGACAGCGGTGCGAGCCGCGCGGGACGAGTGGGAGGCGGTGCCTGGTGGAGTTGCAGGTCGAGCGCGACGTGCTGGCCGACGCCGTGGCGTGGGCGGCCCGGGCGCTGCCCTCGCGCCCTCCGGTGCCCGTGCTCGCGGGAGTGCTCCTCGAGGCGACCGACGAGGGCACGCTGAAGCTGTCGACGTTCGACTACGAGGTGTCCGCGCGGGCCGAGCTGCCCGCCGACGTCCGCACCGCCGGCCGCGTGCTGGTCTCCGGACGCCTCCTGGCCGACATCTCCCGCAGCCTGCCCAACCGGCCCGTCACGCTGACGACGGAAGGCTCCAAGGTCGTCGTCACGTGCGGCGCGAGCCGGTTCACGCTCCTGACGATGTCGGTCGACGAGTACCCCTCGCTCCCGCAGCTGCCCGAGGCCTCCGGGGAGATCGCCGGGGGCGAGTTCACCGAGGCCGTCGCCCAGGTCACGATCGCCGCGAGCCGCGACGAGACGCTCCCGATCCTCACGGGCGTCCGGATGGAGATCGAGGGCGACCGCGTCACCCTGCTGGCCACCGACCGGTACCGCCTGGCCGTGCGCGAGCTGCGCTGGCACCCCAGCACCCCGGACCTGTCCGCGGTGGCGTTGGTGCGGGCCCGCACCCTCTCGGACGTCGCGCGGTCCCTGGGCGGGGGCAGCAACCTCACGGTCGCCCTCGCCGACGGCGCCAGCGACCTCATCGGCTTCCAGGCCGGCGGTCGGTACTCGACCTCGCTGCTCGTCGACGGGGAGTACCCCAAGGTCCGGGCCCTGTTCCCGGCGGAGTCGCCCACGCACGCCGTCGTCTCCACGGCGGCGCTGACGGAGGCCGTCAAGCGCGTGGCCCTCGTCGCCGAGCGCAACACGCCTGTGCGCTTGCGTTTCGAGGACGGCGTGCTGTCCTTGGAGGCGGGACAGGGCGAGGACGCGCAGGCGACGGAGGCCCTGGAGGCCACCCTCGTCGGTGAGTCCATCGCCATCGCCTTCAACCCGCAGTTCCTGCTGGACGGACTCGGCGCGCTGGCCGCGCCCTTCGCCCGGCTCTCGTTCACCCAGGCGACGCGTCCGGCGGTCATCACGGGCCAGGCGGACCTCGACGGGGACGACGACGACAGCTACCGGTACCTCCTGATGCCGGTCCGCCTCGCCGGCTGAGCCCGGCGGTCACACAGCCCGGCTCGAGAGAGCAGCCGGGCGCGAGAAGGGAAGCGTCTGGCCATGCACATCGGTCTCGTCGGACTCGGCAAGATGGGCGGCAACATGCGCGCCCGGCTCCGCGGCAAGGGCATCGAGGTCACCGGGTACGACCCGAACCCCGACGTCACGGACGTCCCCAGCCTCGCGGCCCTCGTCGAGGCGCTGCCCTCGCCCAAGGTCGTCTGGGTCATGGTGCCCTCCGGCAAGATCACCCGGGACACCGTCGCCAGCCTCGCCCCGCTCCTCAAGGACGGCGACCTGGTCATCGACGGCGGCAACTCCAAGTGGACCGACGACGAGGTGAACGCCAAGCTCCTCGCCGAGCGCGGCACCGGCTACCTCGACTGCGGCGTCTCCGGCGGTGTGTGGGGCAAGGACAACGGCTACGGCCTCATGGTCGGCGGTGCGAAGGGCCACGTGGACCTCGCCCTGCCCGTCTTCGACGCGCTGCGCCCCGAGGGCCCCCGCGAGGAGGGCTTCGTCCACGCCGGCGGCGTCGGCGCGGGGCACTACTCCAAGATGGTCCACAACGGCATCGAGTACGGCCTCATGCACGCCTACGCCGAGGGCTACGAGCTCCTCGAGGCGAAGGGGATCATCCACGACGTCCCCGCCGTCTTCAAGGCGTGGACGCGCGGCACCGTCGTCCGCTCCTGGCTGCTGGACCTCATGGTCCGGGCCCTGGAGGAGGACCCCAAGCTCGACAACATCCGCGGCTACGCGCAGGACTCCGGCGAGGGTCGCTGGACCCTGGAGCAGGCCATCGAGAACGCGGTCCCGATGCCCGTGCTCGCCGCGGCGCTGTTCGCGCGCTTCGCCTCCCGCCAGGAGGACTCGCCCTCGATCAAGGCCGTCGCCGCGCTGCGCAACCAGTTCGGCGGCCACGCCGTGACGTCGGCCGGCCCGAGCTCGGGTGCGGGCTCCGTCCACGAGTGACGCTCGCCCGAGCCTGAGGACGCCCTGACGGACGGGAGGACCGGACCGCGTGCACGTCGCGCACCTCTCCCTCGTCGACTACCGGTCGTACGAGAGCCTCGAGCTCGACCTGCGTCCGGGGACGACGACCTTCGTCGGCCTCAACGGGCAGGGCAAGACCAACCTCGTCGAGGCGATCGGCTACGTCGCCACGCTCGGCAGCCACCGCGTCTCGGGTGACGCTCCCCTGGTCCGCCAGGGCGCTCCCCGGGCCGTGGTGCGCGCCGAACTGGTGCGTGGCGGTCGCCGCGCCCTCGTCGAGCTCGAGATCACCCCGGGCAAGGCGAACCGGGCCCGGCTGAACCGCAACCCGGTGCGGCGGACCCGTGACGTCCTCGGGGTCCTGCGGACCGTGCTGTTCGCCCCGGAGGACCTCGCCCTCGTCAAGGGCGACCCGACGGAGCGGCGGCGCTACCTCGACGACCTCCTCGTCACGCGCTGGCCGCGGGTGGCGGGGGTCCGCGCGGACTACGACCGGGTCCTGCGCCAGCGCGGTGCCCTGCTGAAGTCGGCCGGTAGCGCCATGCGCTCGGGCCGCGCCGACACCCACACCCTCGACGTGTGGGACGAGCACCTCGCCGCGTCCGGTGCGGAGCTGCTCTCGGCCCGGCTCGCGCTGCTGGGCGACCTGAGGGAACCGGCCGCCGAGGCGTACCGCTCCGTGAGCAAGGGCCAGGGCGACCTCGAGCTGGGGTACCGCTCGTCGCTGCCGCTGCTCGCCGAGGGCGTGGCGACCACCCCCGGCGGAGCCGTGCCGAGCCCTGAGGAGCTGCGGACGGCCTTGCTCGCCCAGATGGTCGAGCAGCGCAAGGCCGAGCTCGACCGCGGGGTGTGCCTCGTCGGGCCGCACCGGGACGACCTCGTGCTGACCCTCGGCGGGATGCCCGCCAAGGGGTACGCCAGCCACGGCGAGAGCTGGTCGGTGGCGCTGGGCCTGCGACTGGCCAGCTACCGGTTGCTGCTGGAGGACGACGCCCACGAGGACCCCGGTGGTCCCGTCCTCGTCCTCGACGACGTCTTCGCGGAGCTGGACGCCGGCCGGCGCGAGCGGCTGTCCGAGGTCGTCGCCGACGCCGAGCAGGTCCTCGTCACGGCCGCCGTCCCCGAGGACGTGCCGGCCGCGCTGCGCGGGGACCGGGCCGACCGGGTCCACGTCGCGACGGGCGTCGCGGTCCGGGAGGACGACGGTGACTGACGCGCCGGACCAGCCGCCCGACGAGGGCCTCACCACGGACGACGCGGCCGAGGGCGAGGCGGACGGGCAGGACCGGGCCGGCGCCGACCTCGCGCGCACGGCCCTCGGTCGCGCCCGGGCGGCCGCGGCGGCCAAGGGTCTGCGTCCCGGCCGGGCCCCGTTGGGTGGCCTGAAGCCGGCCGAGGCACGCCGGGCGGAGGCGTTGCGCCGCAGCGGGGCCTCGGCCCGGTCCGGGGCCTGGCCGGACGCCCGGGACCCCCAGAGCCTGGACTCGACGCTGGGCCGGCTGGTCGGCGAACGCGGCTGGGAGCAGCCCGTGGCGGTCGGCGGGGCCTTCGGACGGTGGGACGCCGTCGTCGGTCCGGAGCTGGCGGGCCACTGCGCACCGGAGACGCTCAAGGACGGCACGCTCGTGGTGCGGGCGGAGTCGACGGCCTGGGCGACCCAGGTCCGACTGCTGACGAGCCACCTCGTGCGCCGCCTCGACGAGGAGCTCGGCCACGGCGTCGTCACCAAGGTCGTCGTGCGGGGGCCGCAGGGCCCGTCGTGGCGCAAGGGCGGCCGGTCCGCACCCGGCGGCCGCGGGCCGCGCGACACCTACGGCTGACCCGGCTCGACGTCGGAGCCCGGGAACGGCTCAGAACCGCGTGACCCCCCGGTGCGAGGTCCCCCACGCGAGAGGGGGTCGCGCGGCTCAGAGGGCGCGCAGGGCCGCGCGCAGCGACGGGGGCGGCCCGGAACGGGGTAGACTGTCAGCGAACCTGGTGGTCACGCGGGCACCTGGATCGCACGGGCTGCGCCTCCGTGACCGCACGGTCACGGCTGGACGTCCCGCGCACGCCTCGACGGGCCCCACCGGCTCGTCGCGCCCGCGCTCGACCGCCTCGACGCGGAGGGAGTGCACGCACTCGTGCCAGACCAAGAGACGCCCGGTCCCGAGGACGCGAACCCGCAGGACGTGAACCCGGAGGACGCACCGTCCCTGGCCGACGCGGTCACCCCCGACGGGGTCCCCAGGCACGAGTACGGCGCGGACGAGATCACCGTCCTGGAGGGCCTGGAGGCCGTCCGCAAGCGACCCGGGATGTACATCGGGTCCACGGGCGAGCGCGGGCTGCACCACCTCGTCTACGAGATCGTCGACAACTCCGTCGACGAGGCCCTGGCCGGGTACTGCGACACCGTCGACGTGACCCTGCTGGCCGACGGCGGGGTGCGCGTCGTCGACAACGGCCGCGGCATCCCCGTCGACGTCATGCCCGGTGAGGGCCGTCCCGCGGTCGAGGTCGTCCTCACCGTCCTGCACGCCGGCGGGAAGTTCGGGGGCGGCGGGTACGCGGTGTCAGGCGGTCTGCACGGCGTCGGCAGCTCCGTCGTCAACGCGCTGTCCACCCGGCTCGACGTCGAGGTCCGCCGCCAGGGCCACGCGTGGCGGCAGTCCTACGCGAACGGCGTGCCGCTGGCGCCCCTCGTCAAGGGTGAGGAGACCGACGCCACCGGGACGACCATCACGTTCTGGGCCAACGACGAGATCTTCGAGACCACGGACTACTCGTACGAGACGCTGCGCACGAACTTCCAGCAGCGGGCCTTCCTCAACAAGGGCCTCACGCTGAACCTCACCGACCAGCGCGTCCACCCCGAGGACGAGACGGCCGCCAGCCCGGACGACGCCGTGGTGCGCTCGGCGAGCTACCGGTACGACGACGGGCTCATCGACTACGTCAAGCACCTCAACACCCTGAAGAAGAACGACCCGCTCCACGAGACGGTCATCTCCCTCGAGGCCGAGGACCGCGAGAAGGGCATCGCCGTCGAGGTCGCGATGCAGTGGACGACGTCCTACTCCGAGGCCGTCTTCACCTACGCCAACAACATCAACACCTCCGAGGGCGGGACGCACGAGGCGGGGTTCCGCACGGCGCTGACCAACCTCGTCATCGACTACGCCCGCTCGTCCAAGCCGCAGATCATCAAGGACAACGAGAACCTCGACGGTTCCGACATCCGCGAGGGCCTGACGGCCGTCATCTCGGTGAAGCTCACCGAGCCGCAGTTCGAGGGCCAGACGAAGACCAAGCTGGGCAACACGCTGGCCCGCACCTTCGTCCAGGCCCAGGTCCGCGAGCACCTCGGGCACTGGTTCCAGGCGAACCCGCGCGAGGCCATGCTCATCGCGAAGAAGGCCCAGTCCGCCTCGATCGCGCGCCAGGCCGCCCGCAAGGCCCGCGAGGCGAGCCGCAAGTCGCTGCTGGAGCGCAACTCGCTGCCCGGCAAGCTCAAGGACTGCCAGTCCAACAACCCCGCCGAGTGCGAGGTCTTCATCGTCGAGGGTGACTCCGCGGGCGGTTCGGCCACGCGCGGTCGCGATCCGCGCACCCAGGCGATCCTGCCGATCCGCGGCAAGATCCTCAACGTGGAGAAGGCCCGCCTCGACCGGGCCCTGGGCAACCAGGAGGTCCAGGCCCTCATCACGGCCTTCGGCACCGGCATCGGCGAGGACTTCAACCTCGAGAAGCTGCGGTACCACAAGATCATCATCATGGCCGACGCCGACGTCGACGGTCAGCACATCCGGACGCTGCTGCTCACGCTGCTCTTCCGCTACATGAGCCCGCTCGTCGAGGGCGGTCACGTGTACCTCGCGCAGCCGCCGCTGTACCGGATCAAGTGGCTGGGGGGTGCGGAGAACCACGAGTTCGCCTACTCCGACCGCGAACGGGACGCCCTCATGGAGGCCGGTCTGGCCGCCGGCAAGAAGCTCCCCAAGGAGGGCAGGACCCAGCGGTACAAGGGTCTGGGCGAGATGAACTGGGACGAGTTGTCCGAGACGACGATGGACCGGGCCCACCGCACGCTGCTGCAGGTGACCCTCGAGGACGCGGCCGCGGCCGACGCCGTGTTCTCCACCCTCATGGGCGAGGACGTCGAGTCCCGCCGCAGCTTCATCCAGCGCAACGCCCGCGACGTGAGGTTCCTCGACGTGTGACCGCTGTTCCGCACCGTGTTCCACGTGGAACAACCGCCCGAGAATCCGTGAGCTGAGAGGCACCGCCCCGTGAGCGAGAGCACCACCGAACCCCCCACCGGCGACCGCGTGGACCAGGTCGACCTGCAGGCGGAGATGCAGCGGTCCTACCTGGACTACGCGATGAGCGTCATCGTCTCGCGGGCCCTGCCGGACGTGCGGGACGGGCTCAAGCCCGTCCACCGACGGGTGCTCTACGCGATGTACGACGGCGGGTACCGCCCCGACCGCGGGTACTCCAAGTGCGCCCGCGTCGTCGGGGACGTCATGGGTCACTACCACCCGCACGGGGACACCTCGATCTACGACGCCCTCGTCCGGCTCGCCCAGGACTGGTCGCTGCGCTACCCGCTCGTCGACGGCCAGGGGAACTTCGGCTCACCCGGGAACGACCCGGCGGCGGCCCCGCGGTACACCGAGTGCCGCATGGCGCCGCTGGCCATGGAGATGGTCCGGGACATCGACGAGGAGACCGTCGACTTCTCCCCGAACTACGACGGCCACACGACCGAACCCGACGTCCTGCCGAGCCGGTTCCCGAACCTGCTCGTCAACGGTTCGGCCGGCATCGCCGTCGGCATGGCGACGAACATCCCGCCGCACAACCTCCGCGAGGTCGCCGAGGGCGCGAAGTGGTTGCTGGACAACCCGGACGCCTCCGACGACGAGCAGCTCGCGGCCCTGCTGCAGCGCATCAAGGGCCCCGACTTCCCGACGGGTGCGCAGATCCTCGGCCAGCGGGGCATCGCCGACGCCTACCGCACGGGCCGCGGGTCGATCACCATGCGCGCGGTCGTCACGGTCGAGGAGATCTCGGGCCGCACCTGCCTCGTCGTCAGCGAGCTGCCGTACCAGGTCAACCCGGACAACCTCGCCGAGAACATCGCGAACCTCGTCCGCGACGGCCGGCTCACCGGCATCGCCGACGTCCAGGACCACACGTCGGGGCGGACGGGCCAGCGGCTCGTCATCATCCTGCGCCGCGACGCCGTC
The DNA here is from genome assembly GCF_040702905.1 of Kineococcus sp. NPDC059986. Classification (NCBI taxonomy): domain Bacteria; kingdom Bacillati; phylum Actinomycetota; class Actinomycetes; order Kineosporiales; family Kineosporiaceae; genus Kineococcus; species Kineococcus sp. NPDC059986. The sequence continues at coordinate 84,448 of NZ_JBFBND010000019.1, forward strand.
GCGAAGGTCGTGCTGAACAACCTCTACAAGCACACCCAGCTGCAGCAGAACTTCGGCGCGAACATGCTGGCGCTCGTCGACGGCGTGCCGCGGACGCTGCCGATCACCGCGTTCCTCAAGCACTGGATCACCCACCAGCTGGAAGTCATCCAGCGCCGCACGCAGTTCCGGCTGCGCAAGGCCGAGGAGCGCGCGCACATCCTGCGCGCCCTGCTCAAGGCGCTCGACGCCATGGACGAGGTCATCGCCCTCATCCGGGCCAGCGCCACGGTGGAGATCGCCCGCGACGGCCTCATGGAACTCCTCGACATCGACGAGATCCAGTCCCGCGCCATCCTCGAGATGCAGCTGCGCCGCCTCGCCGCCCTGGAGCGGCAGCGGATCGTCGACGAGTACGACGAGCTCATGCGGCTCATCGAGGACTACAACGACATCCTCGCCCGCCCCGAGCGCCAGCGGCAGATCGTCGGCGACGAGCTCGCCGAGATCGTCGAGCGCTACGGCGACGAGCGGAAGACGCAGATCCTGCCCTTCGAGGGCGACATGACGGCCGAGGACCTCATCCCCGTCGAGGACGTCGTCGTCACCGTCACCCGCGGCGGGTACGCCAAGCGCACCCGGACCGACCTCTACCGGGCCCAGCGCCGCGGCGGCCGCGGGGTGCGCGGTGCCTCGCTGCGCGAGGACGACGTCGTGGAGCACTTCTTCACCACGACGACCCACCACTGGTTGCTGTTCTTCACCAACCTGGGCCGGGTTTACCGGGCCAAGGGGTACGAACTGCCCGAGGGTGGTCGCGACGGTCGCGGCCAGCACGTCGCGAACCTGCTGGCGTTCCAGCCGGGCGAGCGGATCGTGGCGGTGCTCGACATCGAGGACTACGAGCAGGCGCACTACCTCGTGCTCGCCACCCGGGGCGGCATCGTCAAGAAGACCCGCCTCTCGGAGTACGACTCGAACCGTTCCGGTGGGCTCATCGCCATCAACCTGCGCTCGCACCCCGGTCCCGACGGGGGTGAGGAGGTCGACGACGAGCTGTTCGGCGCGACCCTCGTCGACGAGGGCGAGGACCTGTTCCTCGTCTCCCGCAAGGGCATGAGCGTGCGCTTCGAGGCAACCGACGAGAACCTGCGCCCCATGGGCCGGGCCACCTCGGGCGTCACGGGCATGAAGTTCCGCGGCGACGACGAGCTGCTCGCGATGGCCGTCGCCCGCGACGACCTGTTCGTCTTCGTCGTCACCGAGCTCGGCTACGCCAAGCGCACCAAGATCGGGGAGTACCGCAAGCAGGGCCGCGGTGGTCTCGGCATCAAGGTCGCCAAGCTCACCGAGGAACGCGGTGACCTCGTCGGGGCCCTCACGGTCTCCGAGGAGGACGAGGTCCTCGTCGTCATGCAGGCCGGCCGCGTCGTGCGCTCCCGCGTCGACGAGGTCCCCGCCAAGGGCCGCGACACCATGGGCGTCACCTTCGCCCGCCCCGAGACGGGGGACCGGATCATCGCGGTGGCCCGCAACGTCGAGCGCGTCATCGACGAGGAGGTCGAGGCCGAGGAGGTCTCCGACGCCACGACGGAGGGCGCGGAGGACCCGTTGCTCGACACCGCGGGCGCCGGCGACGACCAGGCGGCCGCCGAAGGTGCCGACGAGGCACCCATCGGTGGAGCACCTGTGGAGGATCCGGGGAACGACCCTGTGGCAGGGGCGGCCGATGGCGTACCGTCGACCGAGGCTCCGTCGAGCGAGCCCGACACCGGAGGTGACGAGTGACCCCCGCCGAACGCGCGACAGCTTCGTCGGCAGCGGCTGGAACGCAGGGCAAGGGCCCGGCGACCGGTCAGACCGGTCGCCCCGCGGGCGACGCGACCCGGTCGGCGACCGCGACCGCGCCGTCCACCGGGCAGCAGGCCCGCCCCCGCAACGGGGTGGACTCCGTGCCGCGGCGTGTCCGCCTGAGCCTGGCCCGCGTCGACCCCTGGTCGATCACCAAGCTGTCGTTCCTGCTGTCGGTGGCCGTGGGCATCGCCCTCGTCGTCGCCACGGCGGTCATCTGGAGCGTCCTCGACGGCATGGGGGTGTTCACCGACCTCAACGGCCTGCTCAAGGACGTCGTGGGCAACGAGGTGGACTTCGACCTCCTGGACTACGTCGGGTTCGGCAAGGTGCTCTCGCTCGCGACGGTCATCGCCGTCGTCGACGTGGTCCTGCTGACGGCCCTGTCCACGATCGTCGCGTTCCTCTACAACGTCTCCGCCGCGCTCGTCGGTGGGCTGCACGTCACGCTGTCGGACGACTGAGCTCGCGCGGGTGCTGAGCACCCGTTCGGGTCCGGTAAGGTTGTCCCCGCTGCGTGCAGCGAACGGGCCTATAGCTCAGTCGGTTAGAGCGCTTCCCTGATAAGGAAGAGGTCGGAGGTTCAAGTCCTCCTAGGCCCACCGTCAAGCCCCCGTGGACGTCGTCCACGGGGGCTTCGTCGTTCCTCCCCCGAACGTGCGTGGTCGCTGGACTACTCACGGTAAGATCCAGTGGTGGAGGGACGGCTGCTGGCCACGGCCGCACAGGTGCGGGCACTCGTGGAGAGCCACAGCGCAGGTGACGAGGCCAGGTTCCGTGCCGCCGTCGGCGACGTCCTCGACAGCGCCGGCCGCAAGGGCGACCGGGCGCGCGAGGTCGAGGAACTGCGCGGACTGCTGGACACCCGGCGGGCCTCCGCCCGCCCGCAGACCCCCGCGGCACCGGCCCCGCCGAGCGCCGTCGTCCAGCCGCGGGGTGAGCTGGCGCAGGTCCTGCACGTCGCCCTCCCCCGGACGACCTTGGCCGACCTCGCCCTCGGCAGCGACGTCATGGCCCGGCTGCACCGCGTCCTCACCGAGCAGCGTCACGCCGACGTCCTGCGCGCGCGGGGTTTCGACCCGCTGCGCAAGCTGTTGCTGACGGGAGCCTCCGGGACGGGCAAGTCCATGACGGCCGAGGTGCTCGCCTCCGAGCTCGGGCTGCCCGTGTTCGCCGTCCGGTTCGACGTCTTCGCCGACCTCCCGGCCGAGGACGCCATCGCCAAGCTGTCGCTCGTCTTCGACCTCCTGGCCCAGAGCCGCGGGGTCTGCCTCTTCGACGACGTCGACGCCCTCATCGACCCCGACGGCGGTGAGCGCAGCCGCAGCCGGCTCCGTGACGTGCTGCGCGCGTTCACCGGGTTCCTCGACGCCGACACCTCCGCCAGCCTCCTCGTCGTCACGACCAACCGGCCGCAGCTGCTCGAACGTCCCGTCCTGCGGCGCTTCGACACCGTCGTCGACTACCCGCTGCCGAGCACGGGGGTGGTCCAGGAGGTCGTGCTCCGGCGGCTGCGCGGTTTCGACCTCTCCGCGGTGGAGTGGCCGCGCGTCGCGTCGACGGCGAGCGGGCTCAGCCACGAGCAGGTCTCGGCCGCCGCCGCGCTGGCCGCCAAGCAGTGCATCCTCGACGGCGCCGCCCAGGTCGAGACCTCGGCCCTGCTCGCCGCGCTGCGCGAACGACGGCAGATGCTCAAGATGGCCCCGTGAGGGCCGGGGGCACGGGGTGAGGACGAGGTTCGAGGTCCTGCTCGTCTGCACCGCCAACGTCAGCCGGTCGCCCATGGCGGCGTCGCTGCTGCGCCACCACCTGACCGACCGCTTCGGGGAGCGCGGGGCGACCATCCGGGTCGCCAGCGCCGGGACGACCGCACTCGTGGGGGAACCCGTCGACCCCGACGTCGCAACCGTCCTGCGCACCATCGGTCGTCCGGACCTCACGGGTGGGGAATCGGGACGTCAGGTCGACGCCCAGCTCGTCGGCGCCGCCGACCTCGTCCTGACGATGACCCGGGAGCAGCGGGGGGTCGTCATCGCGCTCGTCCCGCCGGCCCAGCGGCGCGTCTTCACCGTGCTGGAGCTCGCCCGGATCGCCCGGATGCTGGGGGACCAGAAGCGGTTGCCCCCGAGCGCGTCCCCGGGGGCCGGGTGGAAGGCGCTCGTCGGGGCCGCCCCCGCGTGGCGCGGACCGACGTCCCCGCAGGACCCGGCCCGCGACGACGTGGACGACGTCCACCGGGCCAAGCTCGACGTCCAGGTGAAGGCCGCCCGCCGGCTCGACGACGCGCTCGGGGCCGTCGTCGCGGTCCTCTGACCGGGGCGCTCGTCCTCAGCGCTCCAGCAGGACGTGCTCGGCGTCGGACGGGGTCGTCGGCTGGTAGCCGTACCCGTACTCGTACGCGTAGCTGTACTCCGACGCCTTCGCGGGGACCATGGTGAGCACGCCCCCCAGCACGGTGGCGTCGACGGCCCGCAACCGCTCCAGACCGCGGACCAGGTGGTCGCGCGTGGTCTTGGCGTGCCGGACGACGACCACGGCGCCGTCGGCCTGGCGGGCCAGGACCGCCGCGTCCGCGACGGGCAGCAGCGGCGGGGTGTCGATGATGACGAGGTCGGCCCGCTCGCGCAGCCGCTGCAGCAGTTCGGTCATGTGGCGTGAGCCCAGCAGCGCGGCCGGGTTCAGCGGGATCGGCCCCGCAGCCAGGACCGACAGGCCGGTGTCGCCGTAGGGCTGCAGGACGTCGTCGAGGTCGGCGCGGCCGGCGAGCACGGTCGTCAGCCCGGCGCTGTCCTCGACACCGAGGTAGTCGGCCACCCTCGGCAGCCGCAGGTCGCCCTCGACGAGGATCGTGCGCAGCCCCGCCGTCGCCGACGTGAGCGCCAGGTTCACGGCGGTCGTGCTCTTGCCCTCCCCGGGCAGCGCGGAGGTGACGACGACGACGCGGGGCGGGTGGTCGACGTCGGCGAACTGCAGGTTGGTCCGGATCTGGCGCAACGCCTCCGACTGCGGGGACCGCGAGCCCTCCACGACGAGTTCGGGGCGCTCGCCGCCCTCACCGTTCGGGACGGAGCCGAGGGCGGGTGCGCCGAGGTCGGTGATCGTCGTGAGCGTCTTGACCGTCGTGTCGAGGACCTCGCGCAGGATGGCCAGCCCGGTGCCCATGACGGCGCCGGCGAGCAGGCCCAGCGCGAGCATCTTCGTCAGGTCGGGGGCGATGGGCTCGCGACGGATCTCGGCCGGGCGCAGCACGTTGATGCGGACCGGGCTCATCGTCTCCGGCGTCGCCTGCTCGAGCTCGCTCACGGCCGCCCCGAAGTGCTTCGAGATGGAGTTGGCGACGTCCGCGGCCAGCTTCGGGGACGACTCGTCGACCGTGACCTCGATGAGGACGGTCCCGAGGGGGGCCGTGGAGTTCACGTGGTCCGCCAGGGCGCGCGGCGTCGTGTCCAGACCGAGCTCGCGGATGACCGGGGTGAGGACCTTGGGGCTCTCCAGCACGCTCGTGTACGACTGCACACGCTGCTGGGTGAACATGCTGCCCTGCATGAGCAGGGCCGCGTTGCCCGTGTCGTACATCGACACGAACATCAGGCAGTCGGCGCGGTAGACGGGGGCGCTCGTGGAGTAGCCGCCGAACCCCGCCCCCCCGCCGAGCAGCACCGACAGGACCACGAGGATCCAGTGCTTGCGCAGCGCGCGGAGGTAGTCGACGAGGTCCACGGGGCGTCCATCGGCGGACGGTGCCCCCAGCTGACCCGACCGGGTCGTTCAGTGCTCCGGGACACCGCCGAACGGGGTGAAACGATGGACAGGGACCCGGGAAGGCTCAAGTCGACACGCCGTCAGGACGACGAACAGCGGTGTCCAGCCCGTGCAGTGTGCTACGGGGCGCTACCCGGAGGATCGACGTGACCATGACCAGTGACCCGGGGACGAGCCTGCGCTCCCCCCGTTCCTGGTCCGCGGGCGCGGTCCGACGGGGCCGGCGCCGGCGGTCGCAGCTCGCCGTGCTCCTGCTGGCCACCGACGCCGTGTGCGTCCTCACGGTGGTGCTCCTGCTCGGGCACGCGGCCCCCGCCGTCGTCGTCTTCTCGGCGTCCGCGCTCGTCGTGCACGCCTTCGCGGGCCTCTACCGGCCGCGGATGGACCTCAGCATCCTCGACGACCTGCCGCTGCTCGGTGGCGCGAGCATCGCCGCCATCGGCGTCGCCTCCATCGCCGACGGGGCGCTCGGCGTCGGGGACGTCGGGGCCGGCACGCTCTGGGCGGCGCTCGCGCAGACCGCGCTCGTCGTCAGCAGCCGCGCGGTCGTGTACTCGGTGCGGATCCGCTACCGGCGGGCCGGGCGCGTCGCGATGCGCACCCTCGTCGTCGGGTGCGGCGGCCTCGGGGCACAGCTCGTCGACATCCTGCGGTCCGGTGAGCACGGGCTGCTGCCCGTCGGGTTCATCGACGACGACCCGCGGCTGCCGGCCGGCGAGCGTCCGCTGCCCGTGCTCGGCGGCATCGCCGACCTCGAGCGCGTCGTGCGCGAGCACCACGCCGACATCGTCGTCATCGCCTACTCCAACGTGCCCGAGATGGTCGTCGTCGACGTGCTGCGCAGCTGCCAGGGCCTGGACGTCGAGATCTTCACCGTGCCGCGGTTCTGGCAGGTGACCAACACCCACCGCTTCGTGCAGTCGGTGCGCGGTGTGCCGCTCGTGCAGCTGCGCCGACCGGCGTTCCGCGCGGCGACGTGGCCGCTCAAACGCGTCATGGACGTCGTGGCGTCCGCGGTCGGCCTCGTCGTCGCGGCGCCCGTGCTGCTCGCGTGCGCTCTGCTCGTGCGGCGCGAGGTCGGTCCGGGACCCCTCTTCCGGCAGGAACGCGTCGGTCTGGACGGCCGGACGTTCTCGCTGCTCAAGCTGCGGACCATGCGCCCCGACGCCGACTCCGACGTCCGCTGGCACGTCGAGGACGGGGTGGGCCCCGTGGGCGGCTGGCTGCGCCGGCTCTCCCTCGACGAACTGCCGCAACTGTGGAACGTGCTGCGCGGGGAGATGTCGCTCGTGGGCCCGCGCCCGGAACGGCCCCACTTCGTCGAGCAGTTCACGCTGGACTACGACGACTACCTGTGGCGGCACCGGGTTCCGGTGGGGGTCACCGGCTGGGCGCAGGTCCACGGGCTGCGGGGCGACACGTCGATCTCCGAGCGGGCCCGCTTCGACAACCACTACGTCGAGAACTGGTCGCTGTGGCTGGACGTCAAGGTCCTGCTGCGCACGGTGGTCCAGGTCCTCACGGCGGCGGGGCGGTGAGCGGGGACCCCCTCGTCCTCGTCCTCGGGACCGCCGACTGGAACGCCCCCGTCGCGACCAACCAGCACCGGGTGACGGCGGCGCTCGCGCCGGCCTTCCCCGTCGTCTTCGTCGAGGGGACGGGCACCCGGTCCCTGCAGCTGGGGGACGCGCGCCGTGTGCTGCGCCGGCTGCGCTCCACGCCGCAGCTCGCCGGCCGGGCCGTCCCCGCCGGGGTCGCGGTCGTCAGCCCCCGGGTCGTGCCGCACCACGCGCCCGTGACGCGTCGGGTCAACACCGCCCTGCTGCAGCGTCAGGTCGGCCGGTGGCTGCGGCACCGCGGACCCCGGTTGCTGTGGACGTACTCGCCGTTCACCCACGGGCTGGAACGGCACGCCGACCGGACCGTCTACCACCTCGTCGACCTGCTCCACGAGAACCCGGGCGTGCACCGGGGACGGCTGCTGGCGGCGGAACGGGACCTGCGGGCCGACCTCGCCCTGGCGACCAGCCCGGCCATCGCGGAGCACCTGCGGGCGCAGGGTTTCGCGACCACGCGGGTGCTGCCGAACGTCGCCGACGTCGCCCTCTTCACCGCAGCGGCCCGGGCCACCGTTTCCCGTGGAACATCCGCGGTCTTCGCGGGAACCCTGGCCCCGCACAAGCTCGACGGGGAGCTGCTCCTCGACCTCGCGTCCGTGCTGGGTGACCGGTTGCGGTTGGTGGGGCCGCTCGTCGACCCGGGGGACCCGTTGTGGCGCAGCCTGTCCGCGGCGGGCGCCCGGATCGGGGGTCCGCTCGGGCCGGCGGAGCTGGCGCGGGAGCTGGCCACGGCCGCGGTCGGGCTGGTGCCCTACCGGCTCTCGCCGCTCACGCGCGGCATCTCACCGTTGAAGACCTACGAGTACCTGGCCGCCGGTCTGCCGGTCGTCAGCACGCCCCTTCCGGCCGTCACCGCCCTCGAGGGAGCGGTCTTCGTCCGTGACCGGGCCGCGTTCGTCGCGCAGGTCGAGGACCTGCTGGCGGACGGTGACCCGGCGCGCCCGGAGCGGATGACCCGGCTCGCGCAGGGACACGACTGGGAGAGCCGGGGCGTCGAGCTGCGGGCACTGGTCCGGGACCTGCTGGCGGGCCCCTGAGGCGGAAAACACTCTTTCCGCCCCTCTGGACCGGTCCCGAGGGGCGGAGGGAGTGTTTTCCGCGCGGCCCTGGAGCGGGTGGTGACGCTCGGTGGTGACGCTCGGTGGTGACGCCGGGTGGTGGGGCCGGGTGGTGGGGCAGGGCCGGTGTCAGGCCCCGGTGCCGGGGCCGGGCGGGCGGCGCCCCTTGAGCACGCGCTTCACCACCACCACCCCGACGACGACGGCGACGACCGCCATCACGAGGAGGGAAAGGATCACGAGGATCCACGGGTGGTCGACGAGGTTGCGGAACACCCCGCCGACGCTAGCGGTGAGTCCCGGACCGCACGCCGAGGCGCGCGATCCGGGACCCGGTCCCTGTGAGCCGTGTCAGAGGCGGAAGGTGCCGACGAGGGCGTTGAGCTCGGCGGCGGAGCGGGCGACGTCTTCGGCGGTGGTGGCGGTGTGCCCGGCGCTGGTGGTGGTCTGGTGGGCGGCGGCGGCGATGCCGGTGATGTTGAGGGAGATCTCCTGGGAGCCGGTGGAGACCTCGGTGACGTTGCGGACCATCTCGGCGGTGGTGGCCGACTGCTGTTCGACGGCGGCGGCGATGGTGGCCTGCAGGGCGTCGACGCGGACGATGACGTCGCCGATCTGTTCGATGGCGGTGGTGGCGGCGGCGGCGTCGG
>NZ_JBFBND010000020.1:0-89195 GCF_040702905.1 Kineococcus sp. NPDC059986
CCGCGGCGCGGCGGCGCAGCTCGGCGTCCGGTCCCTCGCCCGCGGCGAGGCCCTCGGAACACGTGTTCCGAGGGCGGAAAGGGTGTTTTCCGCGCGGGGTCGGGTGGGGGTGAGCTGAGGGGGCGGTCGCGGAGGGGGTGGGGACGTCACCCACCCGGCTCAAGCTTCGAAGATCCCCTGTCGAGAAGTGGCCGTGCCCACCTCGCCCCTCGTCACGCGCGGTCGCCGCCAGGCGGCACCCGCCCCGTTCGCGCACGAGAGCCCCGCCGACCAGCTGCACCTCCTGCGCCGCGCGACGTGGGGGCCCACGCCGGACTCCCTCGCCGAGGTGGCCCGGCTCGGGACCGCGGCGTGGCTGGACCGCCAGCTGAACCCCGGCGCGATCGACGACGGGGCGCTCGACGCCTTCGCGGGCCGCATGACGTTCTACGGTCGCTCGTGCCAGCAGCTCTACTCCGGCGGGTACGCCGCGACGGAGTGGAACGCCATGTTCGAGACGGGCCGGATGACGCTGGCCCGGCAGGTCTGGAGCAGCCGGCAGCTGTTCGAGGTCGTCGTGGACGTCTGGAACAACGTCCTGCACGTCACGTGCCCGAGCTCGGACGTCTGGTACAGCCGGCAGGACTACGACCGCACCGTCGTGCGCCGCCACGCGTTCGGCAGCTTCCCCGACATGCTCGTGGCCTCGGCGCGCCACCCCGCGATGCTGACCTACCTCGACAACGCCAGCTCCACGGCCGCCCAGCCGAACGAGAACTACGGCCGCGAGCTGCTGGAGCTGCACACCCTCGGCGTCGAGGCGGGGTACTCCGAGGCCGACGTGAAGAACTCCGCGCGGCTGCTGACGGGTCTGACCATCGGCCCCGACGGCGGCGGCGTCTACGACGCCGGTCGGCACGACGGCGGGGGCCGGTCCGTCTTCGGGTTCGGCGTCCCCCCGCACGCGGCCGGGGACGGCAACGGCTGGATCGACGCCTACCTGCGCTGGCTGGCCGTCCACCCCGTCACGGCCCGGCGGCTGTCCACCAAGCTCGCGACGCGGTTCGTCTCCGACACCCCGCCCGCCGCGCTGCTGGACGCGATGGCCCGCACGTGGGTCCAGACGGGCGGCCAGGTCGTCCCGGTGCTGCGGACCATGTTCGACTCCGCCCACTTCTGGGCCTCGGCGGGGCAGAAGGTCCGCACGCCCCAGGAGGACTACGTCGCCACGCTGCGCACCCTGGGCACCGGCATGGAGTCCAGCGGCGTCGGCGGGATCACCAAGATCTACTGGCACGTGCTCGACCAGGGGCACGCGCCGATGGCGTGGCCGGCACCCAACGGCTACCCCGACGTCGCCGCCGCGTGGACGTCCCCCAGCGGGACGCTGTCGCGCTGGAACCGGCACATGGACTTCGCCGCCGGCTGGTACCCGCCGGAGCTGCGGTTCACCCCGGCCCCGCAGCTGCTGCCGAGCATCCCCTCGACCTTCGGCGCCCTCGTCGACGCCCTCGGCGTGCGGCTCACCGGCAGCCGGCCCAGCGCCGACGAGAAGGCCGGTCTGCTCCAGTACGCGGGCCGCTCGGAGGGTTCGCCCTGCTCGTCCGGGGACCGGTGGGTGCAGAACAACCTGCGCTACCTCGTCGCCCTCACCCTCGACTCCCCGTCCTTCACGATCCGCTGAGGAGCCCCGTGAGCACCCGAAGCACCACCGGAACGGCGAACGACCCGCGCTGCGGCTGCGAGGAGGGGTCCCGCCTCACCTCGCGCCGGACCATCCTGCGCGCGGCCCTCGCGGCCGCCGCCACCGGCCTCACGACCTACACCGTCGGCGACGTCTCCACCCAGGTGTCGTTCGCCGCCCCCGGCTGGAACGGCGAGACGCTCGTCGTCCTGTCCCTGCACGGCGGTTTCGACGGCCTGTCCGCGGTCGTGCCCGGCGGCGACGGCGCCTACTACGCGGCCCGTCCGAGCATCGCCGTCCCCCGCTCGACGCTGCTGGGCCTGGACCCGATGTTCGGCCTGCACCCGGCGATGGCCCCGCTCATGCCGTTCTGGCGGAACGGGACGTTCGGCGTCGTGCACGCCGTGGGGCAGACCGACCCCACCCGCTCGCACTTCGCCGCCATGGAGCGGATGGAGACGGCCGCCCCGGGCAGCTCGGTGCGCACCGGCTGGATCGACCGGACGATCGGCTCGCTCGGCACCGGGTCGGTGCTGGGTGCCGTCGGCATCTCCAACCAGCAGCCGCGCTCCTTCGCCGGGCCGGCTGCGAAGACGACCATGACGTCGCTGGACGGGTTCAGCCTCATCGGCCCCGGCGACGACCGGCCGACCTGGCACGCCGCGCTGCGCCGCATGCACACGGGCGCCCGTCCCGAGGTCGCCGCACCCGCCACGACGCTGCTGAGCGCCATGGAGGACGTGGCCAAGCTGCAGGGCCGGACCGCGGGGCCCGCGAACGGCGCGGCCTACCCCGACTCCGACCTCGGCCGGGCGCTCGCGCAGGCCGCCGTCCTGAAGAAGTCGGGGGCTCCGGTGCAGGTCATCGCGCTGGACTCCGGCGACTGGGACATGCACGCGGGTCTGGGCCGGGTCGACGGCGGCTGGATGCGCGAGAAGCTCACCGAGCTGTCCTCGGCGCTGGCCGCGTTCGCCACGGACCTCGGCACGGCCTTCGGGTCGACGACGCTCGTGACGCTGTCGGAGTTCGGCCGCCGCGTCGGGGAGAACGCCTCGGGCGGCCTCGACCACGGCAACGGCAACGCGGTCCTGCTGCTCGGCGGCGGCGTCGTCGGCGGCCGTGTGCACGGTGTGTGGCCGGGGCTGAGCGCCGACCGCCTCGTCGACGGCGACCTGGCCGGGACGACGGACTACCGCAGCGTCATCGGTGAGGTCCTGCAGAAGCGGTGCGGCGCCGGGTCGCTGGGGACGATCTTCCCGGGGTTCGGCGGGTCCCAGCTGGGGGTCGTGCGGGCACGCTGACGTCGTCGTGCGGGCGCGCTGACCCTCGTACGGTCAGTCACCGAGAGTGACGTGCACCTCATCCAGCCGTCACCCGACCGAAGGCTGGGAATGCCCTGGACCACGTCTGGACTGCTCCTCCACCAGCCCTCCGAGCCCCCTGCGGGCCCGGGGGGCTGTGTGGTTCCTGGGGAGAACCGGTGCCGGATCGACCCTTCAGGTCTGGGACCCGTGCGCCGATTGTGACGTAGAGTGAACGAGTGACCACAGAGGTGTTACGAGGTTGTCCACTCCAGCACCTTGTACACCACAGGCATCGTCCCCTACTTTGCGTGACGAACCGGGCACAGTCCGGGAGCGACACGCTCAAGGTCGGGAGTCGACGCGCCGATGCCGAGGCCGAGCGTTCGCCCGTGTGGGTGTGTCACCACACGCAGTGAGCACCGGCAGTGAGCACCGCCCCCGCCAGAGAGGAACGAGCCCGATGCGGTCCGTCCAGACCCCCCTGTCCCGCCGCGCCCTGCTGACGGGTGCCGTCGGCACCGGCATCGTCGGCGCCTCCCTCGCCGGCGGGACCAGCTCGGCCAGCGCCCTCACCCCCTCCGCCCTGCAGGTCACCGGCTCGACCCGCGCCTTCGCCCTCGGCGCCCAGCGCTCGGCCTCGCTGCTGTCGGCCGACGCGGCCGGCGCCGGGCTGACGGTCGTGAGCGTCGACGTCGACGGCGGCCACATGGTCGGGGTCACGTTCCCCTCCGGCGCCTCCACCGACACGATCTCCGTCCGCGTCCGCCAGGCCGGCGGCGCGTGGACCGCGTGGAGCGACCTGCCCCTCAACGACTCCGAGCCCGACCCCGACACCGCCGAGGGCCGCCGCTCCGTCACGGCGTCGGACCCGATGTGGGTCGGCGCGCTCGGCGCCGGCGCGACCGTCCAGGTCCGGTTGCCGAAGACCGACGTGGCCGACGCGCACCTGCAGCTCGTCGACGCCGGCGAGGCCTCGGCCCTGGCCCGCACGACGCTGTCCAGCACGACGCCCTCCGGCACTGCGGCCGACCGCAGCGCCCAGCTGCTCGACACCAAGGCCTCCCCCAAGGTCCTGCCGCAGCCGACCATCAGGACCCGCGCGCAGTGGGGCGCCGACGAGTCCCTGCGCAAGGGCGGCGTCGGCTACAGCGACACGATCAAGGCCTGCGTCGTCCACCACACCGCCGACGGCGGGACGTACAGCCAGTCCGAGGTTCCCTCGGTGATCCGCGGCATGTACCGGTACCACACCGTCTCCCTCGGCTGGTCCGACCTCGGCTACAACTTCGTCGTCGACCGCTTCGGCGGGATCTGGGAGGGACGCGCGGGCGGGATCACGCTGCCCGTCGTCGGCGCCCACGCCGGGGGTTTCAACTCCGACACCTTCGGTGTGTCGATGATGGGCGACTTCACCTCCATCGCTCCGAGCGCCGCCTGCCTCGAATCCGTCGCGCAGGTCATCGCGTGGAAGCTGTCGATGTACGGCCTGCCCGCCGACGGCGTCGCCTACCTGACCTCCGCCGGTGGCGGCACCGCGAAGTACTCCCCCGGCACCACCGTCAAGCTGCGCACGATCAACGCGCACCGCGACGTCGGCTACACCGCCTGCCCGGGCAACGTCGGCTTCACGAAGATGGACTCCATCCGCGACCGCGTCGGCGACCTCCTCGGCGGGGCGACCATCACGGCGATCGCCGCGAAGTACGCCGCCCTCGGCGGTGCGGGCAACCTCGGTGGCCCGACGACCGACGAGAACGACACCCCGAACGGCGCCGGGTCGTACCGGTTCTACTCCGGCGGCGCGATCTACTGGTCCAAGGCCACCGGCGCCCACACCGTCCGCGGCGCGATCCTGCAGCTGTGGGGCCAGCTCGGCTGGGAGAACGGCCTGGGCTTCCCCACGACCGACGACTCCCCGGCCAAGGGCGGGTTCTACAACCACTTCCAGGGCGGGTCGATCTACTGGTCCCCGGCCACCGGCGCCCACGAGGTCCGCGGCGCGATCCGGCAGAAGTGGGCGGCCATGGGCTGGGAGGGCGGCCCCGCCGGTTTCCCCGTCACCGGGGACAGCGCCGCGAAGGGCGGGTTCTTCACGCACTTCCAGGGCGGCTCGATCTACTACTCCCCCGCCACCGGCGCGCACTGGACGACGGGCGCCATCCGCGACCGCTGGGCGGCGCTCGGCTGGGAGTACGGGCTGGGTTTCCCCACCGTCGACGACACCCCCACCCCGAACGGCAAGGGGTACTACAACCACTTCCAGAAGGGGTCGGTGTACTGGTCGCCCTCGACCGGTGCGCACGCCGTCACCGGCGCGTTCCGCGACACCTGGGCCTCCCTGGGCTGGGAGAACTCCTTCCTCGGGTTCCCCACGAAGGACGAGGTCTCGATCGACGGCGGGACGCGCATCGAGTTCGAGGGTGGAACCCTCACCTGGACCCGGTCCACCGGCAAGATCACCGTGAAGAAGAAGTGACGTGAGGCGTCGACGGCCGGCCCGGACCGGGGTGGGGGTGCGCGCGGGACTCTCCGTCCTCGTCGCCGGAGCGCTCCTGGCCACGGGCCTGCCGGCCCAGTCAGCCCCCCGGGTTCCCGGCGGACTGCCCGCGGACGTCGACGCCGTCCCCCGCTACCAGGCCCCGATCACCTGCGCGCCACCGCAGCCCGGGACCCTGGCGGTGGCCCAGCTGCTGCGTGACGCGTACGGCAAGCAGACGATCGGGACCGCCCGTGAGTGCCCCGCCAGCGGTGTCCCGGTCTCCGAGCACTCCGACGGCCGCGCCGTGGACTGGATGCTGGAGTCGACCGACCCCGCCCAGGCCGCGCTCGCCGGGGAGTTCCTCACCTGGTTGCTGGCCACCGACTCCGGCGGGAACGTCGCCGCGAACGCGCGTCGGCTCGGCGTCATGTACGTCATCTGGAACAAGCGCGTGTGGAAGACGTACGACGCGGCCGCCGGGTGGCAGCCGTACACCGGCCCCGACCCGCACACGAACCACATCCACCTCTCGCTGACGTTCTCGGGCGCCGCGCGCGAGACGTCCTGGTGGACGGGGACGACGGACCCGTTGCGCGCGCACTGGATCGCCCTGGGCGCCGAACGCTCCGTGCTCGGCGGCGACGTCGGCGGCCGCCGCACCACAGCGGCCGGCGGGGTCGCCCGCAAGGACTACCACTACGGCACCGTCTACTCCTCCCCCACCACCCCGGTGCGCGAGGTGCACGGCGGCATCCGTGCGCGGTTCGACCGCGTCGGCGGCGTCGGCACCCTCGGCGTCCCGCTGACCGACGAACTGCGCACGCCCCGCCGCACGGGCGCGTACAACCACTTCCAGTTCGGGTCGATCTACTCCTCCCCGGCGACCGGGTCCTTCGAGGTGCGCGGTGCGATCCGCGACCGGTGGGCCCAGCTCGGCTGGGAGAACGGCCTGGGGTTCCCCGTCTCCGGTGACACGCGCACCCCGCGGGGATCGGGGTACTACACCCACTTCGAGGGCGGCTCGGTCTACTGGTCCGCGGCCACCGGTGCGCACGCCGTCCGCGGCGCGTTGCGCGACGCCTGGGCCCGGCAGGGCTGGGAGAACGGCCGTCTGGGGTTCCCGACCCGCGACGAGTACCCCGTCCCGGGCGGTCTGCGCGTCGACTTCCAGGGCGGTTCCGTCACCTGGGACGCCGCCCGCCGCACCACCTCGACCAGCTACACCGGCAACTGATCCACGAAACCCCGGAGGACACCGTGCGCATTCGAACCCGTCGCCTGACCCGGGCCCTGGCCGCGACGGCCGTCGCGCTCACCGCCACGGGAACCCTCGCGACCCTCACGACGCTGCCCGCCCAGGCCGACGAGGTCCGGCCCGCGGTCGGGGGCGCCTTCGCCGTCGTCGGGCACGGGTTCGGCCACGGCATCGGGATGTCGCAGTGGGGCGCGCAGTCCCGCGCCCTGTCGGGCCAGGGGTACCGGACGATCCTCGACTTCTACTACCCCGGCACCGCGGTGGGGAACCAGGCGAACCGCACCCTGCGCGTCGGTCTCACGTCGTTCGCCAACGCGGCCGTGGCGATCTCCGCCCCGACCTCGGCCCAGCTCACGCTGTCCACGAGCGGCCAGAAGCTCGGCCCCGGCCAGCGCCTCGTCGTCGCCCCGGCCGGCAACGGCCTGTCCGCCACCGTCGGTTCCGGCAACGCCGCGAACGGCGGGTGGAAGGAGACGTGGGGCGGCACGGTGAGCATCAGCGGCCCCGACGGCGTCCTGCTGCAGAAGGGCGACGGCACCTTCGTCCGCTACGACGGCACCATCCGCATCGTCACGGGCTCGAACCTCACCGTCGTCAACGACGTCCCGCTCGAGACGTACCTGCGCGGCGTCGTGCCCGCCGAGTCCCCGTCGTCGTTCGCCCCCGAGGCGCTCAAGGCCCAGGCCGTCGCCGCCCGCAGCTACGCGATGTCGGTCCTGAACCCGCAGTCCCAGACCGACATCTGCGACACCACGGCCTGCCAGGTGTACCGCGGGTCCGAACTGCGCGACCGCAACGGCGCGACGACCTGGACGACGCCCGCCTCGACGGACGCAGCGATCGCCGCCACGGCCGGGGAGACCCGGTCCTACGGCGGGCAGGTCGCCTTCACGCAGTTCTCCTCCTCCAACGGCGGGTGGACCGTCAACGGGTCCAAGCCGTACCTCGTCGCCCGCGCGGACCCGTTCTCCGGCCCGGGGGCCGCCGCCGGGTCCAGCGTCGCCGACTGGTCGGCCACCGTCCCGGCGACGGCGTTCGACGCCGCGTGCGGCAACGCCGGGTCGGCGACCGGCCTCGTCATCACCGGCCGCGACGGCCGCGGTGACTACGGCGGCCGGGTCACGACCGCGAAGCTGCTGTGCACGAACGGCACGACGACCCTCACGGGCACCCGCATCCGTCAGCTCGCCGGGTTGCGCTCGGACTACTTCTCCGTCGTCAGCGCCGTGCAGCAGCGGTACTCCGCGCTCGGCGGCGGCGGCGGTCCGCTCGGCGGCGCGACGAGCGCGGAACTCGCGACGCCGAACGGGCTCGGGTCCTTCCAGCACTTCGCGGGCGGCTCGATCTACGCCTCGGCCGCCGGGGCGTACGACGTCCGCGGCGCCATCCGCTCGGAGTGGGCGCGCCTGGGCTGGGAGAACGGCCTCGGGTTCCCGACCACCGGCGACAGCCGCACCCCCAACGGCGCGGGCTACTACAACCACTTCCAGGGCGGTTCGGTGTACTGGTCCCCCGCGACCGGCGCGCACGCCGTCCGCGGCGCCATCCGCTCGGAGTGGGCCCGCCTGGGCTGGGAGAACGGCATGGGCTTCCCGACCACCTCCGACGCCCCCACCCCCAACGGGGTCGGCTGGTACACGAAGTTCCAGGGCGGGTCGATCTACTGGACGCCGTTCGCCGGCGCCCACGCCGTCCGCGGTGCGATCCTTCAGGAGTGGGCCTCTCTCGGCTGGGAGACGGGCGGTCTCGGGTTCCCCGTGACGAGCGACGCCGTCCTGCCGAACGGCCGCGGGTTCTTCACCCGCTTCCAGGGCGGAGCGATCTACTGGAGCCCCTCGACCGGTGCCCACGCCGTCCGCGGCGCCGTCTACGACGCGTGGGCCGCACAGGGCTGGGAGAACGGGTCCCTCGGCCTGCCGACCGGCGACGAGGCCTGGAACGGCTCGACGCTCACGCAGACGTTCCAGGGCGGCACGCTGAGCTTCAGCTCGGCCACCGGGAAGGTCGCCCGCGTCTGACGCCCGTCCCCTACGAGCCGGATGCTGGAGCCAGCGCGCTAGCGCTGGACAACGAGCCCACCCCCCGCGGGACGTCCACGCGCAGGGCCGCCCCGCGGCGTGAGGGCGAGGAGCGCGACGAGGACGAGCAGCGACAGCGGGCGCGTCTCGGCGGCGAGCGTGCCCCAGTGCAGCACGGGCAGCAGCCACGGGATCCCGGCGAGCACGACGAGCACGCGGAACCGGCCCCAGGCCAGCAGCGCGACGGCGGCGACCGGCGCGGCGAGGGCGTGGTGCGACCAGGTCACGGGCGAGACGAGGCACGTCACGAGGGAGACGAGCAGGCCGAACCGCAGCCGGTCCTGCCGCTCCAGCCAGTCGGCCCGGTACGCCACCACGACGACGAGCACGAGCAGCGGGACGGACAGGACGAGGCCCAGCGTCGAACTCGTCGACGACGACAGCCCGGCGTGCGCGAAGGCCCCGGCGAGGGAGTTGTTCGTCGTCGTGCCGGGGGCCGCGACGCGGGAGGAGTCCCACACGAGCGAACCGAAGTAGGACCCCGCCGACCCCGGCGCCACGAGCACCCCGAGGACGGTCGCGACGAGACCGACGACGGCGACCGCGGAGGCGAACCACCAGCGCGCACGCCGGTTGACGAACGCGGCGACGACGAGGGCGGGCGTCACCTTCACGGCTCCCGACAACCCGGCGAGCACCGCTCCTCCGCGCCCGCCGTAGAGGCAGCCGACGACGAGACCGACGACGACGAGGGGGCTGACCTGCCCCAGCACGAGGGCCTCGCGGAACGGGTCGCTCAGCAGGACGAACACCGTGCCGAGGCCGACGAACCACCCCGTCGCCACCGAGCGGAACACCTTCCAGCACGCCCATCCCGTCACCGCGAGGAGCGCGGCGTCCCACACGACGAGGTCGAGGGAGGCGGGCAGCAGCACCAGCGGCAGGAACAGCACGGCCGCGAACGGCGGGTAGACGAACCAGTGCCCGCGGTACGTCTCGCGCAGGTACAGGTCCCGGCCGGCGAGCAGGTCGCGCGCCCCGTCCCGGTAGACGGCGAGGTCGTACCCGCGCTGCCACGCCTCCTGCCCGAGCCCGGACAGGACGAGCCCCACCGCGAGGACGGCGCCCACCGCGGCGGGCAGCCAGAACCGGCGGTCAGGCACGTGAGGCGGACCGGTCCGGGAAGACGTACGTCCGGAACGTCAGGAAGCGGAACACCATGGCGATGGCCATCCCGACGACGTTGCCGGACAGGTTGTCCGCCAGCGCCGACGTCCAGCCGAACCCGTAGTGCGTGATGACCAGGCAGACCAGCTGCAACCCCGCCGCGATGGCGGAGAAGAGGAAGAACAGCGCGTACTCCCGGCCCGGGTGCGCGCTGCGGCGGTCGCGCCACGTGTAGTACCGCGAACCGAGGAACGCGATGAAGATCGCGATGACGCTGGAGACGACCTTCGACAACGCCGACCCGACCCCGGAGAACAGCAGCACGTTGAAGACGAGGAGGTCGGCGAGGTAGGCGATGCCGCCGGAGACGAGGAACCGGACGACCTCGCCGAAGCGGTGGTGCTGCGTGACGGCGCGGATCACAGCCACACCGCCAGCAGCAGGGACCCGCACCAGGCCAGGGCCAGCACGAGCAGGACCTTGTCGTGCAGGGCGATCTCCTCGGGTTCCTCGGCGTTGCCCTTGTCGACGTCGATCGCGTAGCGCAGGACGGCGAGGATGAACGGCACGACCGACAACGTCGCGAGCTGCGTGCCCGACTGCGGCACGAGGACCTCGACGGCCCACAGCGCGTAGGTGGTGACGACGACGGTCGCGGCGAGCGTCCACACGAACCGCAGGTACGTCGTCGTGTACTTCTGCACGACGCGGCGGACGGGTTCGCCGGTCAGCTCCCCGCGGCGCGCCTCGCCGTAGCGCTTGCCGGCCGCCATGAACAGCGACCCGAACGCGGTGGTCAGCAGGAACCACCCCGACAGCGGGATGTCCCCCGCGGTCCCGCCGGCGAGCATCCGCAGCAGGAACCCCGACGCGACGCAGGCCAGTTCCAGGACGGGTTCGTGCTTGACGCCGAAGCAGTAGGCGAGCTGGATCGCGAAGTAGACGGCGAGGACGACGCCCAGCATGGGCTGCCACAGCACACCGCCGACGAGGGCCACGGCGGCGAGCACGACGGCGAGGACGACCGCCGTGCGGGCGTCGAGCTCCCCCGCGGCGATGGGCCGGAACCGCTTGCGCGGGTGCGCGCGGTCGGCCTCCACGTCCTTGGCGTCGTTGATGAGGTAGACGGCGCTGGAGACGAGGCAGAACAGCACGAACGCCACACCGACACCCGTGAAGGTGTGCAGCCCGACCTGCGACCCGGCCGGGAACACCGGGGCCAGGACGAGGACGTTCTTGACCCACTGCCGCGGGCGCATGGCCCGCAGCCACGCGGGCAGGACGGAGGAGGGCGTCTCGGTCACGCTCACCGGGACCGCTCCGCGAGCGACCGGACGGCTCGCACGGTGACCGCCCCCAGCAGGGCTCCCGCGGTGACGTCGCTCGGGTAGTGCACCCCGAGGACGAGGCGGGAGGCCATCATCGCGGGCACGAGCGGCCACGTCGGGACGGGCAGCAGGGGCGCGAAGGCGATCGCCGCGGCCGTCGTGGAGGTGGCGTGCGAACTGGGCATGCTCCAGCGGCTGGGGGTGCCGACGCGCACCTGGACGTGGTGGTCCAGCGGGCGGTGCCGGCGCGCGACGCGCTTGAGGACGACGGACGCCCCGTGCGCGGCGACGACGGCCGTCGTCGCGACGAACCACTCCCGTCGGCGGCGGGTGTCCACGAGGAACCCCAGCGCGCCGAGGCCGATCCACGCCGCGGCGTGCTCGCCCGCGTGCGACAGACCCGTCGCGACGGGGACGGCGCCCGGGAAGGCGACCTTCTCCTGGACGGCGCGCAGGACCGCGAGGTCCACCTGCGCCACCTCCTGCAGTGCGTTCACAGACCACCCGCCGGGAGCAGGACGATGTCGGACAGGGGCATGTCCCACGTCGTCGTGACCGGCCACGTGGGCAGGCCGCGCGCCGCGGGGGGTTCGGTGCCGCGGTCGAAGCGGAAGAGGTCCCCCGCCACGGGGACCGGCGCCGCGGTCGTGTCGCGGTGGGTGAAGTTCCACTCCAGCAGCCGCTTGCCGAGCGGGGAGGCCTCGGCCTCGACCTGGTCGATCATGGGCTGCACGCGGGCGGGGTCGCCGAAGTAGTCCACGACGCAGTCGCAGACGTAGGCGAGGTGGCCGACCTCGCCCGGTGAGGTGACGTGCTGCGGACCGCCGCGCTCGCGCAGGACCTGCTGCACCCCGAGGGCGACCTGGGTGTACTGCGAGGGTTCGGCCCAGTTCGTCTGGATCGGGGCGATGCGCCACGGGGTGCCCGCGCGCAGGTCGACACCGACGCTCGCGACGAGCACGACGACGGCGGCGAGCGCGGCCCCGAGACCGACCGGCCGGACCTCCACCGTCCGGAACAGGACACCGAGCGCGGCGACGGCCGTGATCGTCGACAGGGCGATGAGCACCGCGTAGTACCAGTGGTAGGGCGGAACCCCGAGCACGGACAGCGCGACGTAGTGCGCGACGCCCGCGATCCCGGTGACCAGCCACGGCCACAACCGCGGCCCGTCCCCCTCGACGCGACGGCCGGTCGCCGCGAACGCGGCGAGCACGCACCACCCGAGCCCGCCGAGGACGACGGGCAGGAACGCGAGCACGGCCGTGAGCCCGTAGACCTCGACGTACATCTGCGCGCCGTTGGTGACGTCGTACTGCTCCCACGACTTCTGCAGCGTCTTGATGACGACGGTGTCGGGGACGGCCGAGCCGAGGACGAACCAGCTCCAGACCATCCACGGCAGCACGACGACGAGGGCCGCGGGCACGGCGACCCACACCCGGCGCAGGATCGCGGGGGTCAGCAGCGTGACGACGGCGATGACGACACCGGCGTCCATGCGCGTGAGGAAGACCGCGCCGGCGACGAGCCCGAACGGCAGCGCCCGTCCCTGCACCGCGGTGAGCAGCAGGAGGGACAGCAGCAGGACGAGGAACGCCGACTCCAGCCCGACGGAGCTGAGCAGCAGCGGGTTCACCCCGACGGCGACGGCCGCGACGGGACCCACCCACGCGGGCAGCCGGGTCCGGCGCGCGGAGGCCGTCAGCGACAGCGTCAGCCCGATCGCGACGGCGACGTGCAGGATCCCCAGCGCGAGGACGGGCCGGCGCACGACGAACGTGACCGCCCCCAGCAGGAGCACCCACAGCGGGGACGTCGCGGTGTTCGACTGGACGTCCGACAGCAGCCCCCACGTCCCGTGCAGGGCGAGGTTCCGGGCGTAGGCGAGGGTGATGTAGGCGTCGTCGACGAGGGCCGTGCGCAGCAGGACGAACGTCGCCGCCGCGAGCACGCCGACCCCGAGGGCGGGGACGAGCGCACCGACGCGCGAGACGGGCCGGCTCGGCGGTGCCGTCCGGACCGGGTCGGTGACCCCGCTGCTCACCCCTGCCCCCGCATCCGGGCGACGACGCGCTCGGCGCTGTCGTCGGCCACGATGCGACCCTGCTCGAGCAGGATCCCGCGCGTGCAGAGGTTCGCGACCATGTCGAGGTCGTGGCTGACGATGACGAGGGTGCGGCCCTCGGCGCGCAGCTCCTCGATCCGGGCCAGGCACTTCTTCTGGAACGGCTCGTCGCCCACCGACAGGATCTCGTCGATGAGGAACACCTCGGGGTCGGTGTGCACCGCGACGGCGAAGGCGAGCCGCAGGAACATCCCGGAGGAGTAGAACTTCACCTCGGTGTCGATGAAGCGCTCGATCTCGCTGAACGCGACGATGTCGTCGAACCGCTCGGTGATCGTGGCCTCGTCCATGCCGAGGATGGCGCCGTTGAGGAAGACGTTCTCGCGGCCCGTGAGGTCGGGGTGGAACCCCGCGCCGACCTCGATGAGCCCGGCGATCCGCCCGCGGACGCCGATGGTGCCCTCGTCCGGGCGCATGACCCCGGAGATGAGCTTGAGCAGCGTCGACTTGCCCGAGCCGTTGAACCCGAGCAGCGCGAGCGACTCTCCCTGGTGGACCGTGAGGTCGATGCCGTGCAGGGCCCGGAAGTTGTCCGAGATCGGCTTCTTGCGGATCTTCGCCATCGCCAGCTCCTTGAGGGAGCGGTTGTGGCGCAGGGTGAAGTCCTTGACGAGACCCCGGACCTCGATGGCGGTGGGGACGTCCGACGTGCGGGCCCGGTCCGGCTGGGAGGAGTTCGGTGCGGTGTTCTGGTCAGCCAAGCTCATCACAGCTCCTGGGCGAAACGGCCTTCGATGCGGCGGAACACGACCTGCCCCACCGCGAGGAGGACGAGGGCGATGAGCAGACCCCAGAGCCCGGACCACAGCAGGTGCGGCGGCAGCGGCGGCGGGACCGCCGCCTCGCGCACCCCGGCCGTCGGGTACCAGAACGCCCAGTGGAACAGCTCCACGGCGGAGGTCACGGGGTTCAGCTGGTACAGGGTCATGAACCAGGAGTCCGGCCCGCCCGTGGCGGCCGCGACCTTCTGCCAGTCGTAGAGGACCGGCGAGGTCCACGTGACGACCATGAGCAGCAGGTCGACGATGTTCTCGAAGTCGCGGTAGAGCACGTTGACGGCGCCGAACAGCAGCCCGAGGCCCACGGCGAGCACCGCGACGATGACGAACCCGAGCAACCCGGCCAGGACCTGCACGGGCCCCGGCCGCCAGCCCGTCACGAAGCACGCGATGAGCAGCACGACCAGCTGGGGCAGGAAGTGGATCGAGGCCACCCACGCCGAGGACACCGAGAACAGCTCGCGCGGCAGGAAGATCTTCTTGATGAGCGGCGCGTTGCCGACCACCGAGCGCGTCGCGTTGCCGAACGCCTCGGTGTAGAAGTTGATCACGACGATGCCGGAGAACAGGTACACCGCGAAGTTGGGCACCGACTGGTTGAGCCGGAGGAACTCTCCCATCGCGAAGTAGAAGACGGCGAACTGGACGCCGGGCTTCACGTACGACCAGAGCAGGCCCATGACGGACCCGCGGTACCGGACCCGCATCTCCTTGCGGACGAGGAGCTTGAGCAGGTACCGGTACCGGACGACGTCCAGCAGCCCCGAGCCGTGGCCCGGGGCTACCAGCGGTGCAGTCGTGTCGACGGCCACGGTCAGCGGTTCTCCGCCGGCGCGTCGACGGGCTGGGACAGGTCGACGCCGAACGTCTCCGCCCACGCCTCCATGGACGTGATCTCCGGCAGCGCCGCCTTGTACGCCGCGCGCAGCTGCGGCCACGACGTGAGCATCCGGCGGTGCAGGTCGGCGGACTCGGCGAGCAGCGACCGGAACTTCTTGGCGTCGCGGCGGTACCAGACCGCCCCCTTGCCGTCGGCCATCGAGACGACGGCCGAGTCGTAGAGGGACAGCTCCCACCACTTGCCGTCGGCCGCGGCGAGCGTCGCGTCCGGACGTTCGGTGGCCTCGGGCTTGACGGGCTTGAGCTGGCGCAGCGCGGCCTGGGCGGCCCAGGGCAGCAGCGTCGCCTTCTTCGGGGGCTTCGGCTCCTTGCCCTTGTGGGCGGGCTTGCCGCGGGTCGGCGAGGGGAACGCGTCGGGTTCGGCCTCGACCTGTGCGTCGGGGTGCTCGGCGCGGGCCGCGCGGATCGCCGGCAGCGTCGTGCCGAGGGTCTCGTGCAGGTGCCCCGGACCGCGGAGCAGGTCCGACAGCGCCCGGTTGCGCAGGGTCTGCGCGTAGTACTGCATCGAGATGAGGTGCTTGACGTCGGTGTAGCTGCTCTCGCGGAACAACCGGCCACCGCGCTCGTACGGGGAGTACAGCAGCGCCACGAGGAAGCGGTTGCGCTCGTGGTAGTAGGCCTGCCAGTCGATCGTGTCGTCCTTGTCGTTCCACGACACGTGCCAGACGCAGGCGCCCGGCAGCGACACCGTCGAGTAGCCGTGCTCCATGGCGCGCAGGCCGTACTCGGCGTCGTCCCACTTGATGAAGGCGGGCAGCGAGAGCCCGATCTCCTTGACGATCTCGACGGGGATGAGGCACATCCACCAGCCGTTGTAGTCGGTGTCGACGCGGCGGTGCATCCACGGCGTCTGGCGCAGGTTCGAGGCCGCCAGGTTGTGGCCGTGGTACAATCCGCGCGCCGGGCCCCAGAAGAACCGGTAGAGGTTCACCGACTCGCCCAGGGTGTGCAGCACCGAGCGGTCGTACATGTCGAACATGTGCCCGCCGACGAGGGTCGGCTTGCGGCAGGCGTCGCCGAACTGAACGGCGCGCACGATGCCCTCGGGCTCGATGTTCACGTCGTCGTCCAGGAGCAGGACGTACTTGGACTTCTCGCCCCGGACGGCCTCGAACATGCCGCGGGCGAACCCGCCGGACCCGCCGAGGTTGGCCTGGTCGATGACGCGCAGCTTGGAGCCGAGGAGCGCCGCGACCTCCTCGTAGCCCTCCTGCTCGCGCAGCTTCTGCGTGCCCTGGTCGACGATGACGATCTCGTCGAGGACCTCGAGCACGGACGCGTCGGCCGCGAGGGCGTTGAGCGTCTTCACGCAGTAGTCGGGACGGTTCATCGTCGTGACGCCGATGGACGCCTTGCCCGCGGGCTGGTCGGCCACGGGTGCGCTCCACGCGGCCTCGACGAGGGTGAGCGGCTCCGCGCCACCCGCCACGTCGATCCAGTACCAGCCGCCGTCGGCGAACGGCGCGAGCGTCAGGTCCTCGGACAGCTTCGCCTCGCCCTCGACGCGCCAGGACGTGACGCGCTGGCGGGACCCGCGCGCGTTCGACTTGAAGAGGGTGACCGTGCCGTAGCCGGAGAACGTCCCGACGAACCGGATCTCCTCCGCACGGGTCCACTTGCGCCAGTAGCTGGCGGGGAACGCGTTGAAGTACGAACCGAGGGAGTACCGCTTGCCGGCCGGGACGGTGAGGCTGCGGCGGTTCCCGGCGGCCTCGGTGTCGGACTCCACCACACCGGTGTTGACGAACTCCATCGAGTCGGTGTCCGCCGAGGCGTACCCCTCCGACTGCGAGAAGTCGACGTACAGCGGGAGGACGTCGATGTCGGCCGCGCTCGGGAACACGATGCGGTGGACCTCGCGCCACGCACCGTCGTCCGGTGCGAGCCCCTGGGACCCCTCGAGGTGCAGGTCGGTGCCGTGCGTCACAGTCGTCATGCGTCCACTCCCCCGGCCACGAGGGCCGCGCCGTCCTTGAAGTGCGGCGTCAGCTTGTTGTCCACCATCGACAGGGCCGCACCGATCGCCATGTGCATGTCGAGGTACTTGTACGTGCCGAGCCGGCCGCCGAACAGGACGTCCTTCTCCCGCGACGCCAGGTCCCGGTAGGCCAGCAGCTTCTGCCGGTCCTCGGGGGTGTTCACGGGGTAGTACGGCTCGTCGCCGGCGACCGCGAAGCGGGAGAACTCCCGCATGATCACGGTCTTGTCCTTGGGGTAGTCCCGCTCGGGGTGGAAGTGCCGGAACTCGTGGATCCGGGTGTAGGGCACGTCCTCGTCGGCGTAGTTCATGACCGGGACGCCCTGGAAGTCCTCGACCGGCAGGACCTCCTGCTCGAAGTCGAGCGTGCGCCACGACAACTGGCCCTCGGCGTCGCCGAAGTACGTGTCGACCGGGCCGGTGTAGACGACCGGGACGTTGCCCGTGACGTTCGCCTTCGAGACCTCCTGGGAGGCGTCGAAGAAGTCGGTGCCGAGGCGGACCTCGATGTTCTCGTGGTCGGCGAGCCGCTCCAGCCACGCGGTGTACCCGTCGACGGGCAGACCCTCGTACGTGTCGTTGAAGTAGCGGTTGTCGTAGTTGTAGCGGACCGGCAGGCGGGTGACCGTCGCCCCGGGCAGGTTGCGCGGGTCGGTCTGCCACTGCTTGGCCGTGTAGCCCTTGAAGAACGCCTCGTAGAGGGGGCGCCCGATGAGGGAGATCGCCTTGTCCTCGAAGTTGTCGGCGGCCGCGGTGTCGATCTCGCCGGCCTGCTCGGCGACGAGGGCGCGCGCGGCGGCCGGGCCGAGGGCCTTGCCGAAGTACTGGTTGATCGTGTGCAGGTTGACCGGCATCGAATACACGCCGCCGGAGTACGTCGAGAACACGCGGTGCACGTAGGGCGTGAACTTCGTGAACCGGTTGACGTGCTGCCAGACCCGCTCGTTGGAGGTGTGGAACAGGTGCGCGCCGTAGCGGTGCACCTCGATCCCCGTCTCCGGCTCCGCCTCGGAGTAGGCGTTGCCACCGATGTGGTCGCGGCGGTCGATGACCAGGACCTTCAGCCCGAGGTCCTCCGCGCACTGGCGGGCCACGGTGAGCCCGAAGAAGCCCGATCCGACGACGACGAGGTCTGCGTTCACTGCTCGGTCACCCTCGTTCGCTCGGTCCGGGTCGCTGCGTGCTGCTCGGGGGCAGGGCTGTGCTCTGAAGCGGCATGGGTCATGGTGGCGTCAGCGTAGCCGTCCCGGACCCCGTCCCGGCGCAGGCGACGCGCGCGGCCGAGGTCGCGCAGGCGGCGGCGGGCCGGTTCCTCGACGAACCTCCACAGGACCCACCCGAGCCCGATCGCGACGACCGGCAGGTTCGGCACGAGGAAGCTCGTCCACGGTCCGCCGGGGGCGATCTGCGGCACCGTCTTCTGGAAGGTCCAGAAGATCTCGTACACCGGGACGTGGACGAGGTAGACGCTGTAGGAGATGCGCCCGCCGAGCACGATCGAGGGCCGGGACAGCCACGCCGACGGCCCGCGGTCGGTGAGCGCGAGCGCCCCGACGAGCAGCGGGAAGAGGACGGCCACGGTCGCGAAGCGGTCGTAGGGGCGGCCGGCGGCCCAGCCGACGACGAGCACGCTCTCGAGCACGAGGATCCACGCGATGCGCGGGGCCCACAGCGCGGCACGCGGACCCGAGACGGGCCCGGCCTGGAGCTTGCGGACCGCCAGGCACACGAGGGCACCGGCGCCGAAGCAGGTGAAGATCCGCTCCAGCCAGCTGTAGTCCCAGTAGATGACGCCCGTCTCGTAGCTGCGCAGCGCGGCCGGCGCCATGAGCGCGACGGCCCCGGCGACGAGCACCCACCACGGCAGCTTCTTCAGCCGGTACAGGACGAGGGCGAGGACGGGGAAGGCGACGTAGGCGGCCATCTCGGCCGAGACCGACCACGTCGCACCGACGAAGCTCGCCCCGTCGAAGTCGGGACGGTGCCACAGCTGCACCAGCAGGAGCTGCTCGACCCAGCTGCGCCAGCCGAGGTCGGGCTGCACGCCCTGGTAGGCGTAGAACGCGGGGTCGACGCTGCGCCGCCACAGCAGCCAGATGCCGAAGAGCACGACGACGACGGCGTACGCCGGCCAGACGCGGCAGATGCGCGCCCACCAGAAGCTCAGCCAGCCGCCCAGACGGGGCCGCCGGCCCATCTTCTCCACGTAGGTGAGCGTGATGACGAAGCCGGAGATCACGTAGAAGAGGTCGACGCCGAGGTGCCCGGAGTCGGTGACGGGGGTGAGGAACGCCCGGACCCGCTGCCAGTCCGGCAGCGGGGTGAACTTCCAGTGGAAGAGCAGGACCCAGACGGCCGCGACGATGCGCAGGCCCGTGATCGAGCGGACCTCGGGGACGCGGGCCGGTGCGGTGGCCCCAGGGACGGCGGTCACCGGCTCCCCCCTCTCGCGATCAGGGCGCGGTAGGCGACGGTCCGCACGCGCGTGGGCACGAACCGGTAGCCGCCGCGCACGACGACGTTGCGGACGGCCTGCGCCGTCGTGGTGAACCCCTCGGCGCGCAGGTGCCGCTGCAGGGTGAGCTCGGAGCGGAAGAGCCGCAGCCCCCCGCGGCGGGCGTAGGACCCGGCCTCCGGCGAGGCTCCCACGCGGTACTTCACGAGCGCGTCCGGCAGGTTCTCGACCCGGGCCCCCGCGGCGATCATGCGCGCGAAGAGCCAGTAGTCCTCCATGAGGTCCAGGTCCCGGTACCCGCCGGCGGCGGCCACGGCCGAACGCCGGTACACGACCGTCGGGTGGTTGAACGGGTCGTGGAAGCGGGCGTAGCGGGCGATCTCCGCGGCCCCCGTCGGCGGGACCCGGCGGGCCACGACGTCGTGCTCGTCGGCGCCGATCTCCAGCAACCCCGCCCCCACGAGGTCGGCGCCCGCGGCGATGAGCGGCAGCTGCGCGGCGAAGCGGCCGGGCAGGCTGACGTCGTCGGCGTCCATCCGGGCCACGACGTCGAACGCCGTGTGCCGCAACCCTTCGTCGAGCGCGCGGGCCAGGCCGACGTTGGCCGGCAGCTCCAGGACGCGCAGCTCCGGGCGGGCCGAGAGCTCGTCGAGGGCGCGCTGCAGGTCCGGCGGGACGGGACCGTCGCGCACGACGAGCACCTCGTCGGGGCGCAGCTGCTGCTCGACGGTGACGCTGTCGACGGCCCGGCGCAGCTGGGCCACGTCGTCGCGCGCCCACACCGGCAGCAGGACGGAGAAGCGCGGCAGCTCCGACGTCGGGTCGGTCGGCGTCAGCGGGGCGCGCCCGGCCGCGGCCTCCACGGCGAGGACGTCGTCGGACACCTCGCCGAGCCCGGCCAGGACGGTCGCGGTGGGGGTGGGCCGGCCGGTGCCCTGGCGCACCCCGTCGACGAGCCCGCGCAGCAGGACGGCGCGCCGCTGGGAGCGGGCCAGGGTGCGGACCCAGCGGCGGGCCGTCGCCCCGCCGTACAGGACGGTGTCGCGCGGACCGAGGGTCCGGGCGCGCGTGAACGTCCACAGCTTGTTGCGGACCTCCAGGACGAACCGCTCCCCCGGGTCGGCGTCGGCGCCGCCGAAGACCTTCGTGCGGTGCTCCACGACGCTCGCCGCGCAGGCGACACCGCGACGGTGCCGCAGGAGCCGGGTCGTGTACTCGAAGTCGTCGTTCCAGAGGAAGAAGGCCGCCTGCGGCAACCCGTCCTCGCGCACGGCCTGCGCGTCGAGCAGCAGCGCGACGAAGCTCGCCGACCGCACGGGCGTGCAGCCGGCGGCGTGCGCGGCGCGTGCCTCGGCGGGGTCGACACCGGGGCGCTCGCGCGGGGTGTTCATGGGGTGGTCGCGGCCGTCGGTCCACACGACGCGACTGGCCACGAGCGCGGACCCGGTGCGGCGCAACGCCGTCAGCGACTCCGCGAGGGCACTGGGGCGCGGGACGGTGTCGTCGTCCATGAGCCAGACGGCGTCGGCGTCGTGCCGGTGCACGGCCCGGGCCAGGCCCGCGGCGAACCCGCCCGCACCGCCGGTGTTGCGGGGCAGCTCGACGAGGTCCAGCGGCAGGTCGTGCGTGCCGCTCCACGTCCGCACCGCGGCGGGAGAGCCGTCGGCGCTGGCGTTGTCGACGACGACCACGACGTCCGGCCGGCGCGTCTGGGCCGCGAGCGCGTCGAGCCCGGCGAGGAGCAGCTCCCGGCGGTCGTAGGCGACGACGACGGCGACGACCTTCTCCGGGGTCGGGGTCCGGTCGGCGGCCTGGTCGGGGTCGGGGACGGCGCGGGGCACCGCCACAGGGTGCCAGGTCACGAGCCCTGCGCCTGACCCTGCTGCGGGGGCAGCACCTCCCAGACCCCCACCGACCCGCTCGTGAAGACGCGGCGGAAGCCGGGGGCGGTGTCGAGGTCGACGAGCCCGGGCGGCACGGCGTACCCGGGGACGCCGAAGAACCGCGCGTCGTCGGGGCGCAGCGGCAGGCCCGGCGCGAGGGAGTCCACGACGACCCACGCGACGTCGTCGCGGCGCACGACCTCCTGCACCTGCGGGGTCATGGCGCGCAGGTCACGGGCCAGGATCCGCAGGTCGGGCTGCGAGGCCAGGGGCACGGCCGTCGTCGCCAGGACCGGGACGCCCTCGAGGACGTAGGCGTAGGTGGAGCCGTCGTTGCCGGAGTTCATGACCCGCTGACCGGGCCGCACGACGGAGGCGAGGTAGCGGGCGGCGGCCTGGTCGTCGGCGTCGATGCGCTCGTAGGCGGGGGCGGCGTACCGCTCGCGCAGCGCCTGGACCTCCCCCGGTCCCGACTCCACGGCCGCCCCGGCGAGCAGCGCCGCCCCGAGGACGGCCGCGACGACGGGTGCGGCCCGGCGCCCCCGGGTCAGCCACCCGGCGACCCGGACGACGGCGACCCCGGCCAGCAGCCACGCCCAGGGGCTGCCGTGGGCGACGACGCGGTAGTAGGAGTTCCACGCCGAGTCCCAGACGAGGTCCAGGCCCGGGGCGTGCAGGTCGACGAGGTAGGCGACCGCGAGCGCCGACCAGACGAGCCAGACGAAGACCACGGGCAGGGCCTTGCGCCCGGCGAGCGCGACCCCGGCGAGGACGGCGACGGCCAGCACCCACTGCTCCTGCGTCCCGCCGGGGTCGACCCCGCCCTGCAGCGGCAGCATGAGGACGCGGTGCAGCGCGTCGGGAAGGGACTCCGGCGGGAGGTCGCGGGCGAAGCGGGAGCTCGACCCGCCCCCGGCCGACGCGGCCTGCAGCAGCGAGGTCCCGACGAGCCCGCCCGCCAGCCCTCCCGCCACCACGAGCCCGACCAGCCACCGCCACCCGGCCCGCGCGGAGAACACGCTGTCCGCCTCCGGGACCCGCCCCTCCGAGGCGGAGGACACCCTTTCCGCCCCCGAGCGGGGGCGTGCAGGGGCGGGAAGCGTGCTTTCCGCCCCGCAGGAACGCCGGCGGACGGCGGAGAGGCCGCTGCCCACGAGCCAGACGCACCACACGCCGAGCACCCCGCTGCCGACCGTGAGGGCGGCGCTCGGGTGGACGGTGACGGCGCCGGCGCACGCGAGGGCGACGGCGGGCACCCGGGCGGACAGCGCTCGCCACGACAGGACCTCGCGCGGCGGCATGACGAGGGCGATCGCGCCGGGGGCCAGGGCGATGGCGGCGGCGTTGGGCAGGGCACCGGAGTCGTGGTGCATGGCGAGCAGCGGCTGGTAGGCCAGGGACGAGGCCACGGCCGCGACACCCCCGGCCGCGAGCCAGCGCGGCGGCAGGACCCGGTCGGCGAGCGCGAGCAGCCCGAGGGTCTGGACGACGGCGAGGACGACGACGCTCGTGGCGTTGAGCCCGCTGACGGCGTCGACGCGGGCGGTCTGCGCGACGAGGGCGGCCCACTGGTGCAGGCCGTCGGGGTAGTACTGCGCGGGCGTGCCGGTCACGACGTCGAGGGCCTGCGCGCGCCACGGGGCGGCGTCGCCGGTGCGCAGGATGCGCGCCACGACGAGGGTGTGGGTGATGGTGTCGTGCTCCTGCGACGGCGTCGCCAGCGCGCCCATCCCCCGCCGGAACAGCTCGCACGTCGTCGCGGCGGCGGCCAGGACGAGGACACCCCCCGCCAGCAGCGGCCCCCGGGCGGAGAACACTCCTTCCGCCCTCGAACCCGCCCGTTCGGGGGCGGAAAGAGTGTTTTCCGCCCGTGGGAGGTGGCCGCGCAGGAGGCGGGAGAGGGCGGCGAGGAGCAGCGCGGCGGCGAGCACTCCCCACCACGCGAAGCGCGTGCCCGTCGCGCCGGTGACGCTCGCGGCGACGGTGGAGACCCCGATCGAGACGGCCGGCGCGGCGCCGAGCAGCA
The DNA here is from genome assembly GCF_040702905.1 of Kineococcus sp. NPDC059986. NCBI lineage: Bacteria > Bacillati > Actinomycetota > Actinomycetes > Kineosporiales > Kineosporiaceae > Kineococcus > Kineococcus sp. NPDC059986. The sequence continues at coordinate 23,364 of NZ_JBFBND010000020.1, forward strand.
GCGGCGACCGGCGCACCCCGCCGGCGACGAGCACGGCCGCCCCCGGCAGCAGGACCCACAGCGCGGCGACGACGAGGGTCAGCCCGTCCCCGGCCGGGGAGCCGCCGGTGACGACGGCGACAGGGGGGTTCACAGCAGGTCGGTCACGGCGTCGGCGGCGCGGTCGGCGGCGGCGGCCAGCGACCCGTGCGCGAGGGCCCACGAGCGCAGCCGTTCCCGCTGCTCCGGCGACGGCGTCCGGACCTCGGACAGCGCCGCGGCGACGGCCGCGGGGTCGTGCGCGACGGCCCAGCCGAGGTCGTGCTCGCGCACGAGCGTCGCACCGCTGCCGACCCCGGCGAACAGCACGGGCGTCCCGCAGGCCGTGGCGGCGAAGATCTTGGTCGGCGACATGAGGTCGTAGCCGCTGGCCGGGACGAGCGAGGCCAGCGCGACGTCGGCCCCGGCGAGCAGTTCCGCCGCGCGTTCGGGCGGGACGGTGCCGGGCAGCTGCACCCCGGGCACCGTGCGGGCCAGCTCGCGCAGCCGCGGGACGTCGACCCCGCCGCCGACCATCGTCAGCGTCGCGCCGGGGTGGTCGGCGACGAACCGCGCGAACCCGCGGACGAAGACCTCCGCGCCCTGCCACTCCGACATCGTGCCGCTGTAGACGACACGGACCCCCTGTGCCGCAACCACTTCGACGGCCGGACGGAACACGTCGACGTCCACCCCGTTCCCGACGACGCGCACGCGCGAGGCGTCGACGCCGCCGCGGACGACCTCGTCGGCCATCCCCTGCGTGACGGCCAGGACGCGGGCGGCACCCCGCAGCGACGCCTGTTCGGCGAGGGCGACCGCGCGCAGCACCGGGGCCGGGGCCCCCGCGGCGACGGCGCCCTGGGACCACACGTCGGGCAGGTAGGAGACGTACGGCACCCCGCGCAGCCGGGACGTCAACCGCGTGACGACCCCCGTCGTGGGCGGAGGTTCGTGCACGACGACGTCGGGGCGGCGGCCGGTGAGCAGCCGCGCGGTGAGGGGGACGTCGAAGGAGAGGTAGGGCAGGTAGCCGCGGACGACGCCGTCGCCGTCGCGCAGGACGGGCAGGCGCCGCGTGCGCACCCCCGCGTCGGGCGTCTCCGCCCGCGTCGCGGACGTCGTCAGGACCTCGACCTCGCAGCCGCGGGCGACGAGCGCGCGCGCCAGGGCGCGCAGGCGGAACGGCGCGGCCCCCACGTCCGGCGGGTAGGTCCGCGTCGCGATGCGGACCAGCGGCGACACGCACCGGACCCTACCCAGCGCTTCTCGGAACCCGGGCCCGCCACTCCCGGGGAGCGCCTCAGCGACGCGGAAACCACAGGGGCACGGCGTCCCGGTACCGGGCGAAGGCCGTCCCGAAGCGGTCCAGCAGGAACCGCTCCTCCGACGGCCGGATGACGAGGTGCCACAGGAGCGCCCCCGCCGGCGGCACGAGGTAGTACGTCGGGGACCCGACGAGGAGCGCCACCCCGAGGGCCTGGGTGCACCCGCTGACGGCCATCGGGTTGCGCACCCACCGGTACGGGCCGGCCACGACGAGGCGGGCGGCCGCGTCGAACGGGACGGGTGTGCCCTCCCCGGCGGCCATCGCGAACGCGCAGCGGATCCCGAGGGCGCTCGCCGCGACGAGGACCACGACCCCGGCGACCGGTCCCCCGGGCAGGTGCCACGTCGGCACCCCCAGCCACCTCTCGACCGCGCGCAGCCCCGTCGGCAGCACGACGAGGGCGAGCGTCCAGACGACGACCATCCAGGCCAGGGTCTTGGCCAGGTGCCGGCCGCGGGTGGCGGGACGGGCGACCCGGTAGAGCCTCACCGGGCGAGCGCCCGGGCGAGGGCGCTGCCCGCCGTCGCGGCCGTCATGGCGGCGACGCCGAGCCCGCCGCTGCGGCTCGCGGCCGCGCACCGGAGGGTGCGGACGGTGCTCCAGCCCACGACGGCCGTGACGACGCCGGCCACCGGGGCCGCGGCGGGGTGCCCGGCGCGGACCAGCACGGCGGCGGCCGCCGAGGTGAGCGCGAGGACGACGTCACCGCGGGCGAAGGAGTCCAGGACGGCCGGGTCGCCGAGCTCGAAGCGTCGACGGAAGGACGGCGAGACGGCCAGCCCGGTCCACCACACCGGCACCGCGACGGCCTGCGCCGCGAGGTAGCCGGCGGCCAGGGCCCGGGTGGAGCTCACCCTCCGAGCATGACCCAGACACGGGAGCTGGGGAGTGCGGACGGGAACGCTGCGGCGTTCCCGCACCCCTCACGGGCAGGACCAGGCCCCCGTCGCGTCGCGCACCGACCACTGCCCGGCGGCGTCGAGCACCGAGACGCGCCAGGACACGCACCCGTCGACGGCGGGCACGACGACCGGGCCGGCGTCGATGCGGTAGGCGTGCCAGTCGTGGTCGCACGTGCCGCCCTGCCCGCACAGGGTGAGCGCGAGGTGGGTCTCCTGCCCGCGCAGCGGTGACCCCTCCGGTTTGACGAGCTTGGCGCACACCTCGCCGCCGTCGGGGGCCTGGAAGAGGCGGACCTCCCCGACGACCACGCCGTCGGCGCGGGCCACCTCCGAGCGGGCCACCGGGGCGGCGTCCGTGACGGCCTGGTCGCACCGGCCCGGGGTCGCGGGCGGCAGCACGACGGGGCTGCCGTCCGCGGCCACGTCCGCGCGGGCCGTGGCGGCGTCGGGCGTGCCCGCCCCCGTGACGGACGGCGTCCCCCCGGCCACCGCGCGGGGCCCGGCCGAACCCCCGGCGGACCCCCCGGCGGACCCGCGCCCCAGGACCCCGCCGCCCGTCAGCACCACGGCTCCGGCGACCACCACGGCGAGCAGCCCCGAGACGAGGCCGCCCACCAGCAGGGCGCGGGCCGGCCGGCGGGCGGGGCGCCCGGAGGTGCCGGCGACCGGCTCGGCCCGCGGGCCCGGCGGCAGCGGCGGGGGCAGCGCGACCCCGAGCTCCTCGGCGTCGCGGGCGAGCCGCTGCGCGAAGGCGGCCGCGTCCGCGGGCCGGTCCTCGGACCGGACCGAGGCCGCCGCGGTGAGCGTCTGCTCCAGGCCCGCGGGCAGGTCCTCGCCGAGCACGTCGCGCAGGACGACGGCGGCGGAGTAGACGTCGGTGCGGGCGTCCGGCGAGGCCCCCCGGCTGAGCTCCGGGGCGACGTACCGGGGTGTCCCGGCGGCCCGGTCCTCGGTGGCGGCCCCCTGGACGGTCGACAGGCCGAGGTCGCAGAGCTTGGCCCGGCCCTCGTGGACCAGGACGTTCCCGACGCCCACGTCGCGGTGGACGGCCCCGGCGCGGTGCACGGCGGCCAGCCCGAGGAGCAGGTCGTGGCCCCAGACCAGCCCCTCGGCCAGGGCCGGCCGGCCGTCGTCGGCGAGGACGTCGGCCAGGGCGCGTCCGTGCGGTTCCACGGCGATCCACGGTGGGTCGGCGTCCGGTTCGGCCCACGTGTAGGAGACGAGGTGACCACTGGTGGCGGCCAGGTCGGCGTGCCGGCGGACCTCGCGCACGAAGCGTTCGCGGTCCCGGGCGCCGGCGAGCGGTCGCCGCCACACCTTCAGGGCGGTCACCCGGCCGTCGACCGTGCGCCGCGCCAGCCACACGACGGCCGTCGACCCGACGCCCAGGGGTGACCCGACCGGTTCGAACCCGTCGGGGAAGGGCAGGTCAGCCACCCACGGCCCCCTGCAGCTTGCCGCGGTGGACCAGCAGCCGGGCCACGGCCGCCGTCAGCGTGTCCTGCGGGCGCACCCCGCCGGGCAGGGCGCGCACGGTGTCGGCGTACTCCTCGACCAGCGCCTCGACGCGCCGCCGGGCGGTGCGGGCGCTGACGCCGAGGACGGCGGCGACCTCGGCGTAGGTGGCCGGACCGGGGGCACCGCGCAGCAACGGCGCGCAGACGGCCTCGGCGACGTCGCGGTGCTGCGCCGGGACGTCCGGCACGCGGACGGTCCCCAGCACGGGTGAGGCCAGCAGCACCCGCGCCAGCTCCGGACCGTCCACACCGGTGGGGTCGTCGAGGCCGAGCAGGTCCGCGAGCCGGGCGAGGTCGCGCTCGACGTCCCGCCGCGGCAGACCGAGGACGCCGGCCACCTCCCCGGCGTCGGCCCCCTCGCGGCGACCCGCCAGGACGGGCGCGCACACCGCGCGGGCCACGGGGTCGAGGTCGGCCGGGATCCGGCGGGGCGGCGCCGCGGCCGGCTCCGCGGGGACGGGTTCGGGGGTCTCGGAGGTGGACCGGCGGTCGTCGGGGGCGATCAGCAACCGCCACGACCCGGTGCTCGGCGCGTGCACGGAACCCCGCGGCCAGGGCACCGAGCACGCGTGCCCCGGGCGGTCGGGGTCCCGCGGGGGCAGCACGGTCGAGACGACGCCCGGGCCGTCGACGACGAGTTCGTGCGCGCTGGAGAGGTTGCGCACCCAGACCTGCCCGTCGGTGCACCACAACTCCCCTGCCGTGACGGACAGGGTGTTGCCGCGGACCTGCTCCCACACGGTGATGTCGTCCTCGGCGTCGCTGCGGCCGAACCGCCGGCGCTGCCCCTCCCGCAGGGTGCACGTCTCGTCGGCGTACCGGACGACGAAGGCCGAGGTCACGGGTCCGGTCGCACGACCTCCGACCGACCTGTCACGCACGGTCACGCATTGTGGCCCCGCGGTCCGGTCGGCACAAGGACGCCGGGGGGCAGGGGCTGCCCGTGACGACGTCGGCCCCGCACGGCGAGGGTCGGTGCACCGGCCGGGACCACCCGGCCCCCGCGAGGAGGAGGACCGATGTCGATCGACCTGCGGGCCGGTCCGGGCGCACGGCGCCGGACCGTCGTCGGAGCCCTGGCCGCCGCACCGCTGGCCCTGGCGGGCGCGCAGCGCGCCGCCGCCGCCGCCCTGCCGACCGTCTCGATGGAGGCCGTGCTGCTGGCCGCCCAGTGGGACCCCGCCAAGGCGGACGAGGCGGTCACCCCGGGCGCCGGACCGGGCGTCCGGCTCGTCGAACGCGCGCTGGCGGACCGCGGGCTGCTCGCGTCGGGGTACGTCGACGGCCACTTCGGCACCCGGACGGTCGCGGCGTACGCCGCGTGGCAGCGCTCGCTGGGCCACAGCGGACTCGGGGCGACGGGGCTGCCCGGCCGGGCGTCGCTGGAACGGCTGGGACAGGGGCGCTTCACCGTCGTGCGCCCCGTCGCGACGGGCGGGCGGACCACCGTCCAGGGGTTCGCCTGCAACGCCCGCACGCTCGCCATGCTGCAGGCCGCCCGGACCCGGGCCGGGGTCCCCGTCGTCGTCGAGCAGGGGTCCTACTCCCCCGGCGCCGACCCGACCTCGGCCGGCACCCACGACGGCGGCGGCGCCCTGGACCTCGACGCCGAACGGCTCACCGCCGCCCAGCGCCGCACGCTCGTCAACGCCCTGCGCGAGGTGGGGTTCGCGGCGTGGCTGCGCACCCCCGCCCAGGGCCGGTGGCCGCTGCACGTGCACGCCGTGGCCATCAGCGACCCCGACCTGTCCCGGCCGGCGGCCGACCAGGTCGGCGACTACTTCGAGGGCCGCAACGGACTCGCGAACGGCGCCCCCGACGACGGCCCGGCCGTCCGCAAGCGGACCTGGGAGCAGTTCCAGCGCGGCGACTGACGACCCGACCTCACGACACGACCTCACGACACGACCCCGGAACCACCACCAGCACCACCGAGAGGACCCACCGATGCGCACTCCGTTCCGCTCCGCCCTCGGCGCCGCCGTCGCCACCGGCCTCCTGGCCGCCGGCACGCTCGCGGTGTCGACCCCCGCCCAGGCCGCCGCCCGCGACGGCGTCTGCAACGCCGGCGAGTTCTGCCTGTACTTCAACAGCGGCCAGCAGGGGTCGGTCTCCGACTTCACCGGCTCGATCTCCGACTACGGCGCCGCCCAGCCGGACTGCTACGAGTTCCGCGGCGCCGGCACCGGCAAGGGCCGCTGCGTGAAGAACAACGCGGCCTCGGTCTGGAACCGCACCGGCAAACCGGTCACGGTGTTCTTCAACAGCGGCTACGGCGGTGCGGGACAGACGTTCGCGGCCGGCGCGACCGCGAACCTCAACGCCACCCTGAAGAACGAGAACGCCTCCCACCGCATCGGGGGCAGCACGTCCACGGGCGGGTACCCGGCCCGCGACGACTACCCCTACAAGGGGCAGGGCAGCGGCGTCGACCCCTGGAACTTCTACAAGGGCCAGTGCACGAGCTTCGTCGCGTGGGCCGTCCGGTCGCGGCTGGGCATCGACTTCAGCAACTCCTACAAGGGCCAGCACTGGGGCAACGCCGAGCACTGGGACCAGGCTGCCCGGGCCGCCGGCATCCCCGTGTCCGGGACCCCCCGCGCCGGGGACGTCGCCGTCCGCAACGGCGGGAGCTACGGCCACGTCGCGTTCGTGACGAAGGTCAACGCCAACGGGTCCATCGAGGTCGACGAGTACAACTACCTGCACCGGGACGCGTACTCGCACCGCACCACGACGGTCGGCTCCGCCGACTCGCAGTTCAGCACGTTCATCCACCTGAAGTGAGCCGGTGGCTGCGGGACCCGCGGGGGGGGGGCGGGTCCCGCAGCCGTGCCCGGTGCACTGCGGGCCCGCGTCAGGCCCGCGTCAGGAGCCGGGGGCCCCCGTCAGCCCGGACAGCTCGGCCTGCACGGCGAAGTCCGGCACCCGCGCGACGACCTCGTCGAAGGTGCCGACGTCCACGACGCGCCCCTCCTCCAGGAGCACGACGGCGTCGCAGTCGCGGACCGTCGCGAGACGGTGGGCGACGACGAGCACGGTGACGTCGTGCAGGCCGGCGACGGTGGCGGTGACGGCGGCCTCGGTCGAGGCGTCCAGCGCGGACGTCGCCTCGTCCAGGACGAGGACCTTGGGGTCGGTGTAGAGCGCCCGGGCGATGCCGAGCCGCTGCCGCTGCCCACCGGACAGCCGCAGCCCGCGCTCCCCCACGGGCGTGGAGAGGCCCTGCGGGAGACCGGCGACGACCTCGGTGAGCTGGGCGTCGGCGAGCACCCGCTGCACGCGCGCCTCGTCGACCTCCTCCCGGCGCCAGGACAGGGCGACGTTCGCGGCGACGTCGGCGTCGAGCAGCGCGACCTCCTGCGGGACGTACCCGATCCGTCCACGCCACCCCGCGGCGACGTCGGCCAACGGCACGCCCCCGACGAGGACCCGGCCGGCCGACGGCTCGAGCAGGCCGAGGACGACGTCGACGAGCGTGGACTTGCCCGACCCGGACCGGCCGACGACGGCGACGCGGGCCCCGGCCGGGATGCGCGCCGAGACCCCCGCCAGGGCGGGGCGCTCGCTGCCGGGGTAGGTGAAGGTGACGTCGTCCAGGACGATCTCGACGGCGCCCGGGGGCAGGCCCACGGGGTCGACGGGGGCGAACCGCGGGGGCTCGGCGCCCGCGGCCCCCGTCTCCCGCAACGCCTCGAGCACCTCGTGGGCGTTCGGCTCGTGGGCGTGCATCGTCGCGAACACCGACTGCAGCCGGGTCAGGCACGGCACGACGCGGAACCCCGCGACGGCGAACAGGCCGATGGCCGAGACGGCCTCGGTGACGCCCTGGGTCAGGACGGCGACGCCGCCGACGACGAGGAACCCGCCGAGCAGCGCGGCCTCGAGGACGAACCGCGGGCCGACGGAGTAGAAGAACGCCATCCCACGGGCGCGCGCGCTGCCCGTGCGCACCTCGCGGGCCACCCCGGCGAGCTGGTCGCCGCGGCCGCGCAGCGTGATCTCCTTCGTCGTGGCGAAGGACTCCTGGACGAGCCGGATCGTCTGGACGCTGGCCGACGTGGCCGTGCGGCCGGCCGCGGCGGCGCGCTTGGCGATGACGGAGTAGAGCAGGACGGCGACGAGCCCGAAGTAGACGGCCGCGACGATCGCGGTCTGCCACGCCGCCACGAGGACGACGGCCCCGACCGCGACGAGCGAGGCGACCTCGGCGACGAGGCTGGAGAACGGCATGAGGAACCCGTTGAAGGACTGGTTGAGCGACTCGTCGACGGTCCGGACGGCCCGCGCGGAGGAGGCCCGCAGCCGGTAGCTCCACGACGCGGACAGGTAGGCGCGCACGAGCCGGTCGGCGACGTCGACCTCGTGGTCGGCGAAGCGCACGACGCCCCAGCGCACGAGCGCGAGCTGGGCCAGGGACTTCACCACGAGCAGCAGGCTGGCGACGCAGATGAGGACGATGAGCTGCACCGTCGTGATCGAGGCGCCGAGGACGGGCAGCGCCAGGGCGAGCTGGCCGCTGCCGGAGACCGCGGCGGGCAGCAGGACGGCGAGCAGGCCGAGGGCCGCGACGTCGAAGACCGACAGCAGCGCCTGGGCCGTGCAGTAGACCGCCACGAACCGCGAACTGCCCGCCGGCAGGAGCGAGAGCAGCGTGCGGACGGTCGACAGCAGGGACTTCACGCGCGTCATCCTCGCCGATGCGCGGGGTGGGGTGGGGGACGCGCCATGATGGACGGGCCGTGACCACCTCAGCCGCCTCCCCCACCCCGACCCCGCCGCGCCCCAGCGCCCCGGGGTTCGACGACACGTGGGTCGTCGTCCCCCTCTACTGCGAGGCGAGCGTCATCGGGGGTGTCGTGCGCGGCCTGCACGAGCAGTTCGCCCACGTCGTGTGCGTCGACGACGGCAGCACCGACGCCTCCGCGGCCGAGGCCGAGCGGGCCGGCGCGGTCGTCGTGCGGCACGCCGTGAACCTGGGCCAGGGCGCGGCGCTGCAGACGGGCATCGCGTACGCGTTGCGCGACCCGCGGACGCGGTCGGTCGTGACGTTCGACGCCGACGGCCAGCACCGTGTCGAGGACGCGGCCGACATGGTCCGGCGGCTGGAGGCCGAGGACCTCGACGTGGTGTTCGGCAGCCGGTTCCTGGACCGGCGCACCGAGCTGGACCGGCTCAAGCGGCTCGTGCTGCGGGCCGCGGTCGTCTACACGAACCGGACGACGGGGCTGCGCCTGACGGACGCGCACAACGGGTTGCGGGTATTCTCCCGCCGCGGGGCGCAGACCCTGCGGATCCGCCACAACCGGATGGCCCACGCCAGCGAGATCGTCGCGCAGGTGGGCCGGTCGGACCTGCGCTGGGGCGAGCAGCCGGTGCACGTCCTCTACACGGACTACTCGCGCTCGAAGGGCCAGTCGCTGCTGAACAGCATCAACATCCTCGTCGAAACGCTGCTGGGGTAGTCGTGCTCGCCATCCAGGTCCTGCTCATCGCCGTGGTGCTCGTCGTCGGCGCCGTCCTCGTGCGCAGCACCGCGAACGCCCGGCACCAGGCCGTCCGGCGGCTGCTGCTGGCCGCGCTCGTGGCGCTGGCCGTCGCGAGCATCCTCGTGCCGACGGCCGTCACGTCGGTCGCGAACCTCGTCGGCGTCGGCCGCGGCGCCGACCTGCTCCTGTACGGGCTGGTCATCGCCTTCCTGGGGTTCGTCGTCTCCTCCTACCGGCGGGCCCGGCACCTGGAGGAGACGGTCACCGAACTGGCCCGCCGCCTCGCCCTCGACGAGGCCCTCACACCGGAACAGGCCCGCCCCCACGAGGGTGACGGGCCCGTCCGGGACTGAGCGGGATCAGCTCGCGGCGGCGACCGCGGCGTTGTACGCGGCGTCCGAGACGGAGTTCTGGTCGCCGAAGACGAGGACGTTGTCGATCGTCTTGCCGTTCGCCGTGGCGTCGGACTTGATGACGTTGATCGCGTTCTTCGTGCTGTCGGGCAGCGATCCCTTGGCGGTCAGCAGCATCGGGCCGCCCGCGTAGGCCAGCAACGCCGACCCGGACAGGGCGTCCGGCCAGTTCTCGCCCGTGGCGACGCCGATGACGGTCGTCGCGTCCTCGAAGAAGGCCTTCGACGTGAACTGCTGCGCCACCAGGCCCGCGGTCTCGTAGCGGTCGTTGCCGGCGAGCTGGGCCCAGCCGCTGGTGCCGCGGCCGACGGCCGTCACGGCGGTGCCGCCGATGGCGAGCTTCGTCGCGAAGGTCCGGGAGTTCAGGTAGTCCTGCGTCGTGGCGCCGAGGTTGCCGCCGTCGCTCAGCAGGACCACGCCGATGCTGTGGTTGGTGTCGCGCTCGACGACGCCCATGAGGGCACCGGCGGCGAGGCCGTCCGGGAAGTTCCAGCCGGTGACGACCGAGACGGTCTGGGCACCGGGCAGCAGCTTCGCGATCGCGACGGCCGTGCCGAAGCGGTCGGAGCCGGAGACGCGCTGGGTCGTGAAGCCGAGGGCCTTGACGGCGCTCTCGACCCCGGCCGACAGGGCGTTGGTGTCACCGAGGAGGTACACGGTGCCGCCGGGCTTGAGGACGTCGCTGATGGCGGCCGCGACCTCGGGCTGCAGCGCCGTGCGCGACGTCATGAGGAGCGGGCCGCCCTTGTCGGAGGCCAGCGGGGCGCCGGCGAGGGCGTCCGCGAAGGTGTCCGACCGGGTCAGGACGACCGCGGAGGCGCCCTGGCTGGAGAAGGACTTCGAGGCCGCGATGGCGGTGCCGACGCGGTCGGCGCCGTAGACGCGGTCACCCTGGGCTGCCTTGAGGGTGACGCCGGGGCTGGCGGTCGCGGGCGCTCCCCCGGCGACGAGGGCCGTGCTGACCGCGAGGGCGGCCGCGAGGCCGAGGGTGCGAGGACGCAAGCGCATGGTGACCTTCCGGTGGGACGTGCCGTCAGCTGCAGGTCTCGACCCCGAACGGCCGAATCTTGAGGCACAGAGTGTCACGACTTCTGACGAGATCCGGTCACACCCTCGGCTCCAGCCGGTCACAGGACCTCCGCGAGACGGGCGTCTCACCGCCCCGAACGGCCGCGGATGTGTTCACACCGCGTACGGGTCGCTACTCTGCGCGTCATGCGGATGACTGTCATCGGATGTGGCTACCTCGGCGCGGTCCATGCTGCGTGCATGGCCGAGCTGGGGCACGAGGTCATCGGGATCGACGTCGACCCTGAGAAGGTCGCGGCCCTGCAGGCCGCTCGCGCCCCGTTCTTCGAACCGGGCCTGCCCGAACTGCTCGAGCGCACCATGGCCACCGGCCGGCTCCGCTTCACCACCGACATGGCCGAAGCCGCCGGCTCGGCCGTCCACTTCGTCTGCGTCGGCACCCCGCAGAAGCGCGGCGAGTTCGCGGCCGACATGAAGTACGTCGACGCCGCCGTGGACTCCCTGCTGCCCCACGTCGCCCCCGGCGAGCTCGTCGTCGGCAAGTCCACCGTCCCCGTCGGCACCGCCGCCCGCCTCGCGCTGAAGGTCAAGGAGACCGAACCCGGCGCCGCGCTGGCCTGGAACCCCGAGTTCCTGCGCGAGGGCCACGCCGTGGAGGACACCCTGACCCCGGACCGCCTCGTCTACGGCGTCCCCGGCGGGCAGACCACGACCGAGGGCAAGAACGCCAAGGCCCTGCTCGACGAGGTCTACGCCACCCCCCTGGGCCGCGGGACCCCCCTCATCGTCACCGACTACCAGACCGCCGAACTGGTCAAGGTCGCCGCCAACTCCTTCCTCGCCACCAAGATCAGCTTCATCAACGCGATGGCCGAGCTGTGCGAGAAGGTCAACGCCGACGTCACCCAGCTCGCCGACGCCATCGGCCACGACGACCGCATCGGCCGCAAGTTCCTCAACGCCGGCCTCGGCTTCGGTGGCGGCTGCCTGCCCAAGGACATCCGCGCCTTCATGGCCCGTGCCGGCGAGCTCGGCGCCGACCAGACCCTGACCTTCCTGCGCGAGGTCGACTCCATCAACATGCGCCGCCGGATCCGCATGGTCGACCTGGCCCGCGAGGTCTGCGACGGCTCCCTCATCGGCAAGCGCGTCGCCGTCCTGGGCGCGGCGTTCAAGCCGCTCTCGGACGACATCCGCGACTCCCCCGCCCTCAACGTCGCCGCCCAGATCCGCCTGCAGGGCGGTGACGTCGTCCTGACCGACCCCGCCGCGCTGGACAACGCCCGCAAGGCCGTCCCGGACATCTCCTACGCCGAGACCGTCACCGAGGCCGTCCGCGGCGCCGACGTCGTGCTCCTGCTCACCGAGTGGAAGGAGTACCGCGACCTGGAACCGGCCACGATCTCCTCCCTGGTCAAGGAGAAGCGCATCCTCGACGGCCGCAACGCCCTCGACCCCACCCGCTGGCGCGCCGCCGGCTGGACGTACCGCGCCCTGGGCCGCCCCCGCTCCTGACCCACCCTCCCCCGCGCGGAGGACACGCTTTCCGCCCCTGCACCGTCCCTTCCGGGGCGGGTGTCGTGCTCTCCGCCCGCGGGGAGCGCGCGGCAGGGGCGGAAAGTGTGTTTTCCGCGTGTGGAGGGACGGGTGGGGTGCGGCGCCGGCCGTACGGTGGTGGACATGCCCGCCGAGCCCCCCGAGCGAGACACCTCCGCCGACGAGGCGCAGCGCTGGCACTCCACCACCTACGGCAAGCCCCGGCGCGCGGCCGGCCGGCCCGCCGCCCAGACCCCCGGGCACCAGCAGCGCCTCGCGGAACTGCAGCGACCGCCCGCCACGCGCCCCCGGGCCCCCCAGGACCCGCAGGACGCGCACGACCTGTCCGAGTCCCCGGACCCGCAGGACCGCGGGCCCGTCCCGCCGCGGCCGGCCCGTGCGCGCCGTCGGCCCCACGTGCGCCGGCGCCGGGTCCTGGCCGTCGTCGCCGTCCTCGTCGTGCTGGCCGTCACCTACCCCGTCGCCCTTGCCTGGCGCGGCTGGTCGTCGGTGGACAAGATCGCGGCGGCCTCGACGGGTGAGCGCCCCGCGGCCACCCCGGGCACGACGTACCTCATCGTCGGGTCGGACTCGCGCGACGGACTGACGCCGGCCGAGATCGCGGAGTACTCCGCGGGCGGCGCCGACATCTCGGGCCAGCGCACGGACACGATCATGCTGCTGCACGTCCCCGACGGCGGGGGGCCGGCGGCGCTCATCAGCATCCCCCGCGACTCGTGGGTCCCCATCCCGGGCCACGACAAGAACAAGATCAACGCGGCCTTCTCGATCGGCGGCGCCCCTCTGCTCATGCAGACGGTCGAGCAGGTCTCGGGGCTGCGCATCGACCACTACGTCGAGACCGGGTTCGGCGGTTTCGCGCAGATCGTCAACGCCGTCGGCGGGGTCACGATGTGCCCGGCCAAGGCGGTGGACGACGTGCGCGCGGGGCTGAACATCCCGGCCGGCTGCCAGCAGATGGACGGCAAGACGGCGCTGGGGTACGCCCGCTACCGCTACACCGACGTCCAGGGAGACTTCGGCCGCGTGCAGCGCCAGCGCGAACTCCTCGGCGCCATCGTGTCGAAGGCCGCGAGCCCCACCACGCTGCTGAACCCCTTCCGGGCGTTCCCCCTCGCCTCCGCGGGCGGTGCCGCGGTGACGGTCGACGACGAGTCCTCCATCACGGACCTCGTCGGGTTCCTGCGCGGCATGCGCGCGGCCACGGGCAGCGGTGGGATCTCCATGACGGTGCCGGTCTCGGACCCGAACTACCGCACCGGGCACGGCACCGCGGTGAAGTGGGACAGCCAGAAGGCGCTGGCCATGTTCACCGACCTCAAGAACGACGACACCCAGGCGCTGACGTCCCTCGTCCCGGCGCCGGCCCCCGCCCCCGCCTGAGTCGCCCGGGCAGCAGGACGCCCCGCCGGCCGAGAGGCCGACGGGGCGTTCTGCTGCTGCCGTGGAGTCCGGAACCCGATGCTCCAGAACCCCAGGATCAGAGCCCGAGGATCAGAACTCGGTGACCGCGCTGAGCGCGTTCACGATCCCCTCGCCGTAGAAGCCGTTGTCGTCGGCCGGTCCGGCGCAGGTGGCCGTCGAGGTGACGGGCCCGTTGGCGGTGACGCGGCGGTAGGTGAACTCCGCCGGCACGGGGCAGGGGGTGTCGGTCGCCGTGCCCGTGAGGATGGCCTCGGTGACCTTCGGGTCGAGCGTCAGCGTGCCGGGGTGCGCCTTGTCCGGCTTGCCGTACTGGCTGACGACCAGCGCCGCGACCCCGGTGGCGTGCGGGGCGGCCATCGAGGTGCCCTGCAGGTACTGGTAGTACGCGTCCTTGCCGTCCCTCGTCTTCTGCCGCAGGACGAACGGGGTGTTCGGCTCACCGTTGGCGTCGATCGTGCCCTCGGCCTTGGCCACGTTCGCCGGGTAGGCCGCCAGGATCATGCCGGCGGGCGAGGTGCGCTCGTTGGCTGTGTCGTAGGCGTCGCCGCCGGGGGCGGAGACGTCGGACTGCTCGGTGCCGAAGTTCGAGTAGTACGCCTTGCGGCCGGACGGGCCGGTCGAGTTCACGGTGACGACACCGTCGTTCTCGGCGGGCACGTTGAGGCAGGTCGAGTTGTCGATGGTGCGGTCGCGGGCCTTCGTCGGGTTCCCGTCGGCGTCCACCGGGTAGTCGGGGCTGGAGGAGTCGACACCGGGGGCGCCGAGGTCGGTGGCCTCGTTGCCGCTGGCCGAGATCGGCAGCACGCCCTTGCCGCGGGCGTAGTCGATCGCGCGCTGGACGGCGGCGACGATGACGCGCTGCTGCTGCTGCTCGGCCGGGGAGTCGGCGGGGTTCGCCTGGCAGTTGTAGAGCCACGGGTCGACGTAGAAGCTCATGTTGACGACGTCGACGCCGGAGTCGCCGGCGAACGTCAGCGCGTCGAGGGTGGGCTGCAGGAAGAAGTACCCGGAGTCCTGGCCGGCGCGGAGGTTGACGAGGTTCACGTTCGGGGCGACGCCGGCGATGCCGAGGCCGTTGACCGGGGAACCGATGGTGCTGGCGACGTGGGTCCCGTGGCCGTCGTCGTCGACGTCGACGGGGTCGACGCAGTCCGCGACCTCGCACGGGCCGTCGATGTCGGGCATGTCGGTGACGAAGTTCCGGCTCCCGGCCCGGTCGAAGTTCGGGGCGATGTCGGGGTGGGTGCCGTCCACGCCGGTGTCGATGATGCCGACGGTGACCTTCTTGCTGCCCGGCTGGACCTTGTACGAGCCGTCGGGGGTAGCCCCGATGGCGCGCATGTCCCACTGCAACGGGGCGAGCGGTTCGGCGCCCTTGGCCTTCTTGGCCAGGGACTGCAGGGACGCCCGGCCGGCGAGCGTGGCGCGTTCGGCCTCGGTCAGCTTCTCGACGGCGTCCGCACCGGACACGGCGTCGGCCGGGGCCTTGCCGATGCTGCGGTCGGCGGCGGCGCCGACGAGGCCGGCGGCGCGGTCGGCCTTGGCGGAGAAGTCGGCGGCCGAGCTCTCGACGAGGGCGTAGCCGACCTCGGCGTTGCTGGACAGCACCGTCCCGCCCGCCTGGGCGATCGAGGTGCGGGCCATGGCGTCGGTGACGCCGGCGTCGTAGAGGACGACGTAGCGGGTCGTGCCCTGCTGCGCGGTGGCAGCGCCCTTCTGGTTGCTGGTGGTGGTCCCGGTGGTGGAACTGGAACTGGTGTCGGCGGACGCGGACTGCGTCACCGCCAGTGTCGTCGCGAGCAGCGCGGTGCTCATCGCGGCCGACAGGACGATCTTGCGCACGGGGCCTCCCTGCCTCAAACCTGCCTCAAACGGATCAACCGGGCAGAGTGTGCTGCACAGTCTGCACACAGGCAACCCTTGACCTTGAGCAGTTTGCGCGCTACCCGCCCGCGCGCGTCACCGCCGGGCGAGGTCGAGGAGCACGTCGAACAGGCGCCGCCCGTCCATCCGCAACCCGTCGTGCTGGTACTCGTTGGTGACGAAGGTGCGGGCCCCCCGGACCGCCCGCGCCGTCGCGGCGGAGAACGCGTAGGGCACGAACATGTCGTCGACGTAGACCGCGGCGGCGACCGGCACGGTGTTCTGCGCCAGCACCTCGGCGTCGTACAGGGCCGGCAGGGTGGCGTCGGCGGCCAGCAGGTGCGCGGCCTCGCGCAGGGGGACGAGCGCGGGGTCCTCGTCGAACTGCCAGGGGTAGACGTGCTCGCCCGTGAACCGGAACTCCGGGGCGTCGAGGGCGAACTCGGAGAACTCCCCGCGGACGCGTTCGGCCGACCAGTCCGTCGCCGCACGCTGCGCGTAGATGCTCTCGTGGACGAGGGCGTAGAGCGGCTGTCCGGCGAAGGAGAGCCGCCGCCCGACCTCCAGCAGGAACCGCTCGCGCAGCCGGACCTCACCGCGGACGGTGGTGAACGGGTCCTCCAGGGCGAAGTGCAGGGCGTCGAAACCCGACACCGTCCCCAGCGCGATGCCGAGGGTGCGGAACCGCCTGCCCGACAACCGTTCACCCGTCGGCAGGAACTCCTCGGTGGACTCCAGGTGGTCGGCCACGCGCTGCGCCACGGCGAGGTCGCGGGGGTAGCGGGCGGAGAACTCGGCGTTGCGGCGGGCGGTCTGCGCGTAGGTGGCGCGGTAGACGTCGTCGGCCGTGGTGTCGATCCCGGGCAACCCGGCGGTGACGAACACCTCGCGCAGCCCCTGCGGCGCCTGCGAGAGGTAGGTCGTGAGGCAGAACCCGCCGTAGCTCTGCCCGAGGGCCGCCCAGGTGTCCCCACCGAGCGCGTGCCGCAGCAGTTCGGCGTCGGCGACGATGGAGTCGGCCCGCACGTGCCGCAGCAGCGCGGCCTGCTCGGCCGGCGTCCCGGTGAGCGACTGCCGGTCCAGCGGCGTCGAGCGGCCCGTCCCGCGCTGGTCGAGGAGCACGACCCGGAACTCCTCCAGCGCCCGGTCCAGCCAGCCGCCGACGACGTCGGGCCGGGGCGAGGGGTTCCCCGGACCGCCCTGGAAGAAGACCAGGCGCGGGGCGTCGTGGCGCCCGTCCCGGACGTACTCGCGGGCGAAGACCTCCAGGGTCCCGGGCAGGCTCCCGGAGTGGTCCAGCGGGACCGTGAGCACGTGCTCGTGGACGTCGTGCCCGTCGACGCGGTGGGACTCGGTGACCAGGGGGCCGTCGGTGCGGGAGCTCACGGCGCGACGCTACCGGGGCCCCGCCGAACCGCTGTCCACAGGCCGCGGGAACCCCGTGGACGGAGCACCGGAGGGCACCTACGGTCGTCGACGTGAAGATCGCCGAAGCGCTCACCGAACGCGCCGACGCCCAACGCCGGGTCGAACAGCTGCGCAGCCGCATCGCGGCCAACGCGCGCTACCAGGAGGGCGAGGAGCCCGCCGAGGACGCCGCCGCGCTGCTCGTCGAGGTGGGCGAGGTGCTGTCCCGCCTGCGCACGCTCATCGCGCAGGTCAACCGGACGAACGCCCGGGTCGACCTCGGTCCGGACGGCACGATGACCGATGCCCTCGCCACCCGCGACGTGCTGCGCCTGCAGCACGCCGTGCTGACGTCGGCGGCGGACGCCGCGGCAGGTCAGGGCACTCGGCACCTGCGCAGCGAGCTGCGGCACCTCTCGGCCCTGCCGGTCGCCGACCTGCGCCGACAGGCCGACGAGGTGGCGCGCACGCTGCGCACCCTCGACGGCCGGATCCAGCAGGCGAACTGGACCCACGACCTGGTGGACTGACCGGGAGGGGGTGAGGGGCGGCGGCAGTCGGTAACCGGACGGGAGCGGACACGACCCGCAGTGGCCGGCGGGCAGAACGGCCACCCGCTGGAGGTGGAGGGCAGCCTGGAGTTCGAGTCTCCGCGCACCGAGCAGCCCCGCACCGCGCACCACCCACGGTGCACCCAGCACGCAGCACCACCGTGTGTCGGTCCGTCCGGTGAGGGTGGGTCAGGGGACCCGCCGCCCCACCAGAGCCCCGCGTCCGTCCCCGGCGGAGGCGTCAGCTCCCGAAGCCGACGCCTCCGCGCCGGGTGCGGGCGCGGAGCTTCTCCCCCTTGTCGTAGGCGGTCTGCCGCAGACCGTCCTGGAACTCGACCATCCGCGCGCGCAGGTCGGCGTCGGCGGCGGCGAGGATCCGGACGGCGAGCAGCCCCGCGTTGCGGGCCCCGCCGATGGAGACCGTCGCGACGGGCACGCCCGCGGGCATCTGGACGATCGACAGCAGCGAGTCCATGCCGTCGAGGTACCGCAGGGGCACCGGCACGCCGATGACGGGCAGCGGCGTCACGCTCGCGAGCATCCCGGGCAGGTGCGCGGCACCCCCGGCGCCGGCGATGACGACCTGCAGCCCGCGGTCGGCGGCCGAGGCGCCCCACGCGACCATGTCCTGCGGCATCCGGTGCGCCGAGACGACGTCGGCCTCGTAGCCGACGCCGAACTCCTCCAGCGCCTTCGCGGCCTCCTCCATCACGGGCCAGTCGGAGTCGGACCCCATGACGAGCCCCACCTGAACGCTCATTCGTCGATCTCCCCCGCGATGAAGGCCGCCGCGTGCCGGGCACGCTCGCGGACGGTGTCCAGGTCGTCGCCGTAGACGGTGACGTGCCCGAGCTTGCGGCCGGGCCGCTGCTCCTTGCCGTACAGGTGCACCTTGACGCCCGGGTCGTGCGCCATGACGTGCAGGTAGGACCGGTACAGGTCCTCGTGCCGGGTCTGGATCTCCTTCGGCCCCAGCACGTTCACCATGACCGTCCACGGGGACCGCGCGGCCGTCGAACCCAGCGGCAGGTCCAGCACGGCCCGCAGGTGGTTCTCGAACTGGCTCGTCACGGCCCCGTCGATGCTCCAGTGCCCCGAGTTGTGCGGGCGCATCGCCAGCTCGTTGACGACGAACGTCCGCCGGCTCACCCCCGCGACGATCCGCTGCACCTCGAACACCTCCACGGCCAGCACACCCGTGACACCGAGACCGCCCGCGATGCGCAGGGCGACGTCGGTCAGCTCGGCGGCCAGGTCGTCGTCGAGGTCGGGGGCGGGGGCCGTCACCTCGTGGCAGACGCCGTCGCGCTGCACGGTCTCCACGACGGGCCACGCCGCCGCCTGGCCCGAGGGGCTGCGCGCGACGAGGGCGGCGAGCTCGCGGGTGAAGGGCACGTGCTCCTCGGCCAGCAGCCCGCCGCGGTCGGCCCAGTCGGCGAACCACGCGTCGGCCGTCGCCCAGCCCGCGTCGTCGGGGCCGTCGAGGACGAGGACACCCTTGCCGTCGTACCCGCCGCGCGGGGTCTTCAGCACGACGGGCCACCCGGCGTCGGCCGCGAAGGCCTCGACGGCCGCCCGGTCGGCCACCCGCGCCCACGCGGGGCACGGGACGCCGAGCGCGCTGAGCCGCTCGCGCATGACGACCTTGTCCTGGGCGTGCACGAGGGCGTCGGCACCGGGCTGGACGCTCGTCACCTCGGCCATCGCCCGCAGGCCCGGACCGGGCACGTGCTCGTGGTCGAACGTCACGGCGTCGCAGTCGGAGGCGAAGGCGACGAGGGCGTCGAGGTCGTCGGCGGCACCGATCGGCGCCGGGGTGATGACCTGCGCGGCGGCGACGTCGGGGCCTTCGGCCAGGACGCGCAGCCGCAGGCCGAGGGCCGTCGCGGCCGGTTGCATCATGCGGGCGAGCTGCCCGCCGCCGACGACGCCGACGACGGGGAAACCGCCGGGACGCGCGTAGGGGGCCGGGTCCGGCCGACTGGCCGCAGACGACGAGACGGGGGACGAGGCGGTCACGGGGTCCGAGGGTAGTGGGCGCGGCGCGCGGGTCAGGAAGTCACCCGTTCGGCCGATGGACCCCGAGATGCCCGCCACCGTGGCGTGCGTCACCCTGGTCCCGGCGCGTCGTGGGACTGCGGCGCGTACCCACGGAGGGGGAGCAAGTTGTTCACCGTGATCGCCTGTGTGGCGTTCGTCGTCGTCGGCATCGTCGGAGCGATGAAGATGGAGGACCACCTGGACCCCCGGAGCACGCGTCGCGAGACACGCGCCCCCGCGGAACGGTGACCTGGAGCGGGTTCCCAGCCTGACCCGTCAGACTGCGTGGCCGCAGGACGTACGGCCACCGACTGAGGGGAAGCGTGTTGAGCAAGGCGTTGAGCGGGCACGAGCAGGGCGAGCGGGGTCTCGTGCGGCGGTTGCGCGACACCTACGAGGTCCTGGCCCGCGAGGCCGCCAAGTTCGGCATCGTCGGCGCCGTGGCGTTCGTCACGGACTTCGGCATCTTCAACCTGCTGCGCTACGCGGGTCCGGACGGTGTCGGCGTCCTCAACCACAAACCGTTGACGGCCAACGTCATCTCGGTGGTGGCGAGCATCGTCGTGGCCTGGGTCGGCAACCGGTACTGGACCTTCCGGCACCGTCGCCGCGCCTCGGCGCCGCGGGAGCTGCTGCTGTTCTTCGTCATGAACGGCGTGGGGCTGCTCATCTCCCTGGCCTGCCTCGCCTTCACGTACTACGTGCTGGACCTGCGCGGGCCGGTCGCCTCGAACATCTCGGCCAAGGTCGTCGGCGTCGCGCTCGGCACGCTGTTCCGCTGGTGGGCCTACCGCCGCTTCGTCTTCGTCGAGGAGCTGCGCGAGGAGGGTTGGAACGAGTCCGCGGACGCGTCGACGGCCGGACCGTCAGCGACGGCGCAGGTGGACGACGTCCCCCGCCGCGAGGCTCGTCCGGGCGCCGCCTGAGTCCTGCACCACGAGGCGTCCGTCGTCGTCGACGTCGACCGCCTCCCCCTCGAGCGTCGTGCCGCCGGGCAGCTCGACCCGGACGGCCTGCCCGAGCGTCGCGCTGACGGCGCGGTAGTCGGCCAGCGGGGACTCCCCCGCCGCCCACGCGTCGACGCGCAGCCGCAGCGCCCGCAGGTACCGGCGCAGCACGGTGTCGCGGTCCGTCGTGCGGGCCCCGGCGAGCGCCAGCGACGTCGCGGCCTCGACGGGCAGTTCCTCGGAACGCAGCGAGACGTTGATCCCCGCGCCGAGGACGACGCGGTCCCCGCGCACCTCGGCGAGGATGCCGCAGACCTTCCCCGGCCGGTCCGGCCCGGCGAGCAGGACGTCGTTCGGCCACTTCAGTCCGGCCTGCACCCCCAGCGCGCCCAGCGCGTCGACGACGGCCAGTCCCGTGACGAGCGGAAGCAGCGCCCACCGCTCGGTGGGGACCGCGGGCCGCAGCAGCACCGAGACGGCGAGCGCCGACCGCGGCGGCGCGCTCCAGGTGCGCCCGAGCCGGCCCCGGCCGGCGTCCTGGTGGTCGGCGACGAGGACCGCCCCGTCGGGCGCCGTCTCGTCGGCGAGCAGGTCGGCGTTGGTCGAGCCGGTGCTCGCGACGGCGTCCAGCCGCGTCCAGCCCCCGGGCCCGACGAGCGCCGAGCGCAGGGCGGCGGCGCGCAACGGCGGGCGGTCGAGGTCGCTCCAGGCGGGATCCACACGGGCATCCTGCCGCACGCGATTTCCCTCCGAGCCGAACCTGTGGTGAGGTGAGCCTGCCCTGACCACCGCTTGTTCCGCCGCCCTCCGAGGAGCACCCGTGCGCACGTCCCGCCGCGCCCTGCTGGCCACCGTCCCCGTCGTCGCGTTCGCGAGCGCCTGCGGCTCCTCCAGCGACGAACCGACCACCGCGGGCGCGTCGGCGTCGGGATCGGCCGCCGCGGGGGCGTTCCCCGTGACGATCGAGCACGAGCTCGGCAAGACGACGGTGAAGGCTGCGCCGCAGCGCATCGTGTGCCTGGGCTGGGGTTCGCAGGACGTGCTGTGGGCGCTCGGACTGCAGCCCGTCGGCATCCCCGAGGTGACGTGGGGCGGCCTGCCCGACGGGACCCTGCCCTGGTGGGCGGGTCACTTCGACAAGGCGACGACGACGTTCCTGCCGGCCCCCTCGAGCCAGGAGATCCCGTTCGAGCAGATCGCGGCGCTCACCCCCGACCTCGTCCTCGCCGTGAACTCCGGGATCACCGCCGAGGACTACAGCAAGCTCACGGCCATCGCCCCGACCGTCGGGTACCCGAAGGGGCCCTGGCTCACGACGTGGCAGGAGTCGGCGTCGATGATCGGGAAGGCCGTCGGCAAGTCCGCGGAGGCCGAGAAGCTCGTCGCCGACACCGAGGACGACCTCGCCAACCGCGCGGCCGCGACGCCGTCGCTCAAGGGGAAGTCCTTCGTCTACGTCTACGCCACGACGACGGGGCTGTCGGCCTACCTGCCCGGTGACGCGCGCGTCGACCTGATGCGCTCCCTCGGCATGGTGGACGCCCCCGGGATCGAGTCCCTGGCCAAGGCCAACCCCGACGAGTTCTACGTCGAGGTCGCCAAGGAGCGCGTGCGCGACATCGACAGCCAGGTCCTCGTCGGCTACGGCGAGATCACCCGCGACGAGCTCCGCGCCGACCCGGTCTACGCCACGATGCCGGCCGTCGCCGCCGACGCCGTCGCCTACCTCGACGACAAGCTCCTCGTCACCGCGACCTCGGCCACCGTGCTGAGCGTGCCGTGGCTGCTGGACCGCCTCGTCCCGATGCTCGACGCCGCGGCGCAGAAGGCCCCGACCCTCTGAGGAGCGCCTGTCCGAGGGGTGTCCGTCCGAGGTGATCACTAGGCTCGGCGCGTGAGCGAGCAGCGGCCGGCGACGGCCATCGACGCGGTGGCCGAACGACACCTCGAGACGGTGCTGCGCCTGCAGCCCGCCCTGGCGCTGAGCCTGGGCGTCCCCGACGCCGCCCCCGGCCTGGGCGACCGCTCCCCCGCCGGGCTGGCCGAGGTCGCCGCCGCCGACCGCGCCACGCTGGCGGCGCTCGACGAGGCCGAACGCACGGGCGGTCCCGTCGACGACGTGGACCGGGTCACGCTGGCCGCGCTGCGGGACCGGCTCGGCCTCGAGGTCGCCCTCGAGGAGGCCGGCGAACTGCTCGGGGACCTCAACGTCATCGCCTCCCCCGTCCAGGACCTGCGGATGGTCTTCGACCTGCTGCCGACGGAGACGGACGACGACTGGCGCGCCGCCGGGGAGCGGCTCGCCGCCGTCCCCGCGGCCGTGGCCGGGTACGTCGAGAGCCTGCGGGCCGCGGCCGCCGCCGGCCGCGTCGCGTCCGTCCGGCAGGTCCGGGCCTGCGCCACCGAGGCGGAGTCGTACGCGGCGCCGGACGGGTTCTTCGGCACGTTCGCCGCCGGTCACGGAGCGGACGTGGAGCGCGCGGGCGCCGCCGCGTCACGGGCGTACGGCGACCTCGCGCAGTTCCTGGCCACCGACCTGCTGCCGCAGGCCCCGGAGACCGACGCCGTGGGCCGGGACCGGTACGAGCTGTGGTCGCGGTGGTTCGTCGGCGCCCGCGTCGACCTCGACGAGACGTACGCGTGGGGCCTGGACGAGGTCGCGCGGCTGCGGGCCCAGATGGCCGACGTGGCGCGGCAGGTGTGCGGGTCGCCGGACGTGCACGAGGCCGCCGCGGTGCTGGACGCCGCGCCGTCCGCCGTCGTCGAGGGCGCCGCGAACTTCCGGGCGTGGATGCAGGACCGTTCCGACGAGACCGTCGAGGCCGTGCAGGGCAAGCACTTCGACATCCCCGAACAGATCCTCCGGCTGGAGTGCCGGATCGCGCCGACCACGGGCGGCGGCATCTACTACACCGGTCCCAGCGAGGACTTCACCCGCCCGGGCCGCATGTGGTGGGCCGTGCCGACCGGTCAGACCCGGTTCTCCACGTGGCGCGAGGCCACGACCGTCCACCACGAGGGCGTGCCCGGCCACCACCTGCAGGTCGGGCAGACCGCCGTGCGCAGCGAGGTGCTCAACCGGTGGCGGCGGCAGGGCTGCTGGATCTCCGGGCACGGCGAGGGCTGGGCCCTGTACGCCGAGCGGCTCATGCAGGACCTGGGGTTCCTGCGCGGGCCCGGCGAGGTGCTCGGCATGCTCGACGCGCAACTGCTGCGCGCCGGCCGGGTGGTCATCGACATCGGGGTCCACTGCGGCCTGCCCGCCCCCGCCGAGGTCGGCGGCGGCGCGTGGACCTACGACAAGGCCTGGGCCTACCTGCAGTCGGTGTCCGGCAACCACCCCGACGTCCTGCGCTTCGAGCTCGACCGCTACCTCGGCTGGGCCGGGCAGGCGCCGAGCTACAAGGTGGGCGAGCGGTTGTGGACGGCGCTGCGCGACGACGTCGCCGCGGCGCAGGGCGCGGCGTTCGACCTCAAGGCCTTCCACCGCCGCGCCCTCGACGTCGGGTCCGTCGGCCTCGACGTGCTCCGCTCCGCCCTCCTGCCCTGACCCCACCCCTCCCCCCGTCCGTCACTGCGCGTGGTCGCCTGGGGGGATCGTTGACGCAACGCGCCGATAGGTTCGGCTCGTAGCGTCAACGAGCTCACCAGGCGACCACGCGCAGTGACGGGGGAACGGGGCAGGGCGGGGGACGTGGAAGCATGCCGCCCGTGACGTCGCTGCTCCTGGCCTCCGCCTCCCCCGCCCGCCTGGCCACCCTGCGCTCCGCGGGCCTGGACCCGGCCGTCCTCGTCTCCGGGGTCGACGAGCCCGCCGTCGTCGAGCGGTACGGCGTCACCGACGCCGAGGACGTCTGCCTCGTGCTGGCGAAGGCGAAGGCCGAGGACGTCGCGGCGAACGAGGACCGGCCCGAGGACCACCTCGTCCTGGGGTGCGACTCCGTCCTGGCGGTCGACCTGGGCGCGGGGGTCGAGGTCCTCGGCAAACCCGCCGACGCCGCGGACGCGGTCCGCCGCTGGCGGGCGATGCGCGGCAGGAGCGGGGTCCTGCACACGGGGCACTGGCTCATCGACGACCGCGAGGACGGCTCGGGCGCGACGATCGGGGGCGTCGCGAGCGTGACGGTCCACTTCGCCGACGTCACGGACGCCGAGATCGACGCCTACGTCGCGACGGGCGAACCGCTGCAGGTCGCGGGCGCGTTCACGGTCGACGGGCTGGGCGGCGCGTTCGTCCGCGGGATCGAGGGCGACCACCACGCCGTCGTCGGGGTCTCGCTGCCGCTGCTGCGCGACCTGGTCGGCGAGGCGGGCGTCGCGTGGCCGGACCTGTGGGCGACGCGCGAGGCGTAGGCGCAGGTAGTCTCAGCCCTCGTCCCACCCCACCCACGACCTCCCGGAGACGCCGCATGACCTCCCCCGAGCCGACCAGCCCGACGTCGAGCCGGGCGTCGGGGATCACGGGTCCGGTGACGAAGGTCCTCGTCGCCAACCGCGGGGAGATCGCGGTGCGCGTGGTGCGCGCCGCCCGGGACGCGGGACTGGCGTCCGTGGCCGTCTACTCCGAGGGGGACCGGGACGCGCTGCACGTGCGCAGCGCCGACGAGGCCTTCGCCCTCGGCGGGAAGTCCGCCAAGGAGTCCTACCTCGACATCACCAAGATCATCGACGTGGCCCTGCGCTCGGGGGCCGACGCCGTGCACCCCGGCTACGGGTTCCTGTCCGAGAACGCCGCCTTCGCCCAGGCCGTCATCGACGCGGGCCTGACGTGGATCGGCCCGCCCCCGGCGGCCATCGAGGCGTTGGGCGACAAGGTGTCCGCCCGCCACCTCGCGGCCCGCGCGGGCGCCCCCCTCGTCGCCGGCACCGCCGACCCGGTCTCCGGTCCGGACGAGGTGCTCGCCTTCGTCGACGAGCACGGTCTGCCCATCGCCATCAAGGCGGCGTTCGGCGGCGGGGGCCGCGGACTGAAGGTCGCCCGGACCCGTGAGGACGTCCCGGAGCTCTTCGCCTCCGCCGTCCGCGAGGCCGAGGCCGCCTTCGGCCGGGGCGAGTGCTTCGTCGAGCGGTACCTCGACCGGCCGCGGCACGTCGAGACGCAGGTGCTGGCCGACGCGCACGGCGGCGCCGTCGTCGTCTCCACGCGGGACTGCTCGCTGCAGCGCCGCCACCAGAAGCTCGTCGAGGAGGCGCCCGCGCCGTTCCTCACGCCCGAGCAGGACGCCGAACTGCGCCGCGCGTCCCTGGCCATCGTCGCCGAGGCCGGGTACGTCGGCGCGGGCACGGTGGAGTTCCTCGTCGCCGTCGACGGGACGTTGGCGTTCCTCGAGGTGAACACGCGGCTGCAGGTCGAGCACACCGTGACCGAGGAGGTCAGCGGGATCGACCTCGTCACCGAGCAGTTCCGCATCGCCCGGGGTGAGCACCTCGGGTACAGCGAGGTCCCCACCCGCGGGCACTCCATCGAGTTCCGCATCAACGGCGAGGACCCGAGCGCGAACTTCCTGCCCCGTCCGGGCAAGCTCACCCGGTTCTCGCTGCCGTCGGGGCCGGGGGTGCGCGTCGACACGGGCATCGACCCGCGCGCCGCGGCCGTCAGCGGCGGCGTCGACATCTCCCAGGACTTCGACTCCCTGCTGGCCAAGCTCATCGTGACGGGGGCGACCCGCGAGCAGGCCCTGGCCCGGGCGGCTCGTGCGCTCGGCGAGTTCGTCGTCGAGGGCGTGCCGACCGTCATCCCGTTCCACCGCACCGTCGTCGTCGACCCGGCGTTCGCGGCCACCACCGCCGAGGGTTTCACCGTCCACACCCGGTGGATCGAGTCCCCCGAGTTCGACGCCTCCAAGATGCCGGGGTCCGGCGCGCTGGAGGCCGCCGAAGGCTCTGCGGCGCACCGGGAGACGATCGTCGTCGAGGTCGCCGGCAAGCGGCTGGAGGTGTCCATCCCGGTCGAGCAGCTCAACGCGCAGCTGTCCCGCGCCGGGCACGAGATCTCCCGCGCGGGCGTCGCGACGGGGGCCGCCGTGGCGCGCGCCTACCGCTCGGCCACGCACCGGGGCCAGAAGAAGGGCGGCGCCGGGGGCGGGTCGACGAAGAACCCGCACGCCCTCGTGACGCCGATGCAGGGCACCATCGTGAAGATCGACGTGGCCGACGGGGACACGGTCGCCGAGGGCGACCTCGTCGCCGTCCTGGAGGCCATGAAGATGGAGCAGCCGCTCCTGGCGCACCGGGCCGGGACGATCTCCGGTCTGACCGCGAAGGCCGGCGACACGACCACGACCGGCACGGTGCTCTGCGAGATCGTCGACGCCTGAGGTTCCGCCCTCCGGAACGGGCCCCGCAACGGCGCGGGGATACCACCCGTTCACGGTCCCCGCACTTCGTGACCTCATTGTTATCGTCACCTCCCGTGAGCCGTTCAGGACGATGCGTTTGACGGACTCGGTCCGTCTTCGCCGTCGGTGAGGGTCTCCGCGCGGAGCGTGGCGGTATTCACCCTTCGCAGTGAAGATCTCCGAAATACCGCGGAAAACATCGCTCTCCGCGACGTTGCGTGACGATTCCGGTTGCTGACCGCCCACCACGAGGCGGCTATGTTGCGACCGACCCCGCGGCCAGCGCATCCGAGGAGACTCGAGTGGAGCACCACCGTCTGCGGGACGGGTCCAGCGGAGCGGCCTCGGGGATCCTCCTCGACCACGCCCCGGTGCCCGTCCCCAGGACTGCGAGCACGACCCCCCTCGACGACGAGCCCCCCACGACCGGCCGCCGGCCTCCCCGCCACCGGCGCGACGAGGTGGTCCCGGAGCGTCCCCCGGCGCCCGCCGCGCACGTGCGACGGCGCCACCCCGGCGCCCGCGCCTGGTCCCCTGCCCTGTCCTTCGGCGAGACCGCCCTCGGCGTCGGGGTCGCTCTCGCGCTGGACGCCCCCACCGCGGTCGTCCTCGGCACCACGCTGGCCCTCGCCGGCCACCTGCCCCGCTGGCGGCACCCCGTGCGGCTGACGCTGTCCGCCTTCGACGACGCCCCGCGGCTCGTCCTCGTGCTCACCAGCGCCCTGGGCGTGGCCTTCCTGGCCCGCGGCGCCCGCGGCGAACTGCACGTCGGCGAGAGCGGCGCCGTGCGCACCGTCGTCGCCGTCCTGGCCGTCGTCGCGGTGCAGCTGACCCTGCGCACCGTCGTCTACGCCGTCGTCCGCCGCTTCCGACGCCGGCGCGGGCACGGCCTGGCCACCCTCGTCATCGGCGGCGGCACGGTCGGGGCGAAGTTCTCCCGCACGCTCCTGGAACACCCCCACTACGGGCTCCTGCCCGTCGGCACGGTCGACGACCGCGCCCCCTTCATCGACGCACCCCCCACCCCCTGGCTCGGCCCCGTGGACGACCTCGTGCGGCTCGTGCGGCGGCACGACGTGCGCGTCCTCGTCGTCGCCTACGGCCTGCGCGAGGACGAGCACCTCGTGGACCTGCTGCGCGGCCCGGGCCTGGAGGACACCGAGGTCTACTGGCTGCCGCGGCTGTGGGAACTGCACACCGCCCGGGCCGACGGGGACCTCGTGCACGTGCTGCCGCTGGAACGCTTCCGCCGCCCGCACCACGACCGGGCCGGCCGACGGGCCAAGCGCGTCGTCGACGTCACCCTGTCCGCCCTCGCCCTGCTGCTGCTGTCCCCCGTCATGCTCGCCTGCGCGCTGCTCGCACGCTGGGAGACGAAGGACGGCGCGATCTTCCGCCAGGTGCGCGTGGGCGTCGACGGCCGGCCCGTCACCGTCATGAAGTTCCGCAGCCTCTCCGTCGCTCCCACCGAGTCGGACACGACCTGGAACATCGCCGGCGACCTGCGCGTCGGCCCGGTCGGGAAGTTCCTGCGCCGGTCCTCCCTCGACGAACTCCCCCAGCTGGTGAACGTCCTGCGCGGGCAGATGAGCCTCGTCGGACCGCGCCCGGAACGCCCCGTGTTCGCGCAGCAGTTCGCCGCGCAGTACCCGCGGTACTGGCACCGCCACCGCGTCCCCTGTGGACTGACCGGGTGGGCGCAGGTGAACGGGTTGCGCGGCAACACCTCCATCGAACTGCGCGCCGACTACGACAACTACTACATCGAGAACATCTCGCTGTGGTTCGACCTGAAGATCATGCTCGCGACGGTGGCCCAGGTCGTCCGGGGGTCCGGTGGCTGACGCGCTGCCCAGCCCCGCGACGCACTCGAACTCCACCCTCACCGCCGACCTCACCGCCGACCTCACCGTCGAACCGCCCCGCGGTCCCGTCGCGGACCCGACCCTCCAGCGCGCATCCGGCCGGCACCGCGTCCGCACGCGCCGCACCCGCCGGACCCGCGGCCGCCGCGTCACCCCGCGGTCCCAGCGGCTCGGGTGGTTGCCGCTGCTGCCGCTGCACCTGCTGGTCGTCGCGGTCTGCGTGCCCGACACCTCCACGAGCAGCGCCGTCTCGCTCGCCCACGTCACGGCCGCCGACGTGGCGGCGGTCCTCGTCGTCGTGGCGGCGGCCTGGCGGTTGCTGAGCGGTGACGGGCCGGCCCTGCTGCGCTCCCGGGCCCTGCTGCCGACCCTCGCCGTCCTGCTCGCCGTCACCCTCTCCGCGGTCTTCGCCACCGACCAGCGCCTCGCGGCCGCCGGCTGGGTGCGCTGGGTCGAGGTCGACGTGCTCCTGCCCGTCGCGGCGTTCGTGCTGTGCCGGACCGTGCGGGCGACCACCGGCGTCCTGCTGACCTTCCTCGCCGTCTCCCTCGCCGAGGGCGTCCTCGGGGTCGTGCAGTACCTGACCGGGACCGGTGCGGGGTACGGGGCCGAGGCCATCCGCGCCATCGGCACCTTCGGCGTCGGCAACCAGCTGGCCATGGGCAACCTCGTCGCCGACGCGGGTCTCGTCTGCCTCGCCGGCGCGCTCGCACTGCCCGTCCGCCGCCACCGCCTCGTCGCGGGCGCCCTCGCCGTCTTCTTCCTGCTGCCGCTGCTGCTGAGCCTGAGCCGGGGCGCGCTGCTGTCCGGACTCGTGGCGGCCGTCCTCGTCCTGGCCCGCGTCGGCTGGCGCGTGCTGGCCGGGACCGCCCTGGCCGGGATCGCCGTCGCGACCGTCGCCCTCGTCGCCGTGCCCTCCCAGGGGGCCGTCGTCGTCGCCCGCGTCGAGACCGTCGTCAGCTCCGCCTCCTCCCCCGACCAGTCGGTCGCCGACCGGTACGGGCTGTGGTCGGCGGCGCTGCGCATGTGGTCCGAGGACCCCGTCACCGGCATCGGGGTGAAGAACTTCTCCGAGCACCGCGACTCCCAGCTGGGGATCGCCACCTCCTCCGGCGCCGACGCGGCCTCCGACGACAGCTACGAGCGCGTGCAGCTGCTCTCCCCGCACGAGCAGTACCTCCTCGTGCTGTCCGAGCAGGGGCTGCTGGGACTGCTGGCGTACCTCTCGCTCGTCGTCGTGGCGGCCCTCGGCCCGCTGCGGCGCTACGACGGCCGGCCCTCCCTGACCTCGGCGACGGCCCTGGCCCTGTTCGGCGTGGGCACCCAGTTCGTGGTGACGAACTTCTGGGGCGACCTGGCCGGGCCGACGGCACCCCTGCAGGGCGTCGTCTTCGGTCTGGCCCTGCGGATGGCCGCGACACCGCGGACCCCCCGGGACCCGCGGCCAGGCCCGCGGCGCCCCGTGGAGCCGGTCGACGTGACCGGCCTGCGGGTGCTGCACGTCTGCCAGCCCGTCGACGCCGGGGTGGCGGCCTTCGTGGCCCGGGCCGCGGAGCAGCAGCGGGCCGCCGGCCTCGACGTCGTCGTCGCCTGCGCGCCCACCGGCTGGCTCGCCGACCGGCTCGACGCCCTCGGCGTCGAGCGCGCGACCTGGCCCGCCGTCCGGTCCCCGCTGCGGGGTGTGCTCCCGGAGGCCCGACGGCTGCGGGCCGTCGTGCGCGCCGTCGACCCCGACGTCGTCCACCTGCACTCGGCCAAGGCCGGGCTCGTCGGCCGCCTCGTCGTGCACGGCTCGCGGCCGACGGCGTTCCAGCCGCACGCGTGGGCGTTCGAGGCGGCCACCGGTCCCGTCGCGCTCGCCGTCCGGCTGTGGGAGGCGCTCGCCCTGCACCTCACCGACTGCCTCGTCCTCGTCAGCCGCGCCGAGCTCGACCGCGCCCGCGAGGCGGGACTGCCGCTGGACGTCACCGCCCGGCGGGTGGTCCGCAACGGTCTCGACCTGCGCCGGCACGGCGTCGACGACGCCACGGACGCCCGGCGCGAGTTGGGCCTGCCGGACGCCCCGACCGTCGTGTGCGTCGGCCGCCTGGCCCACCAGAAGGGCCAGGACCGGCTGCTCGCGGCGTGGCCGCTCGTGCGGGCCGCCGTCCCGCAGGCGCGCCTCGCGCTCGTGGGCGACGGCCCCGACGCCGACGACCTGCGCCGCCGGGTCGCGGTGGGGGGTGCGGAGCTGTCCGGCGTCCTGCTGCCCGGCGCCACCGACACCCCCCGGCGCTGGTACGCGGCCGCGGACGTCGTCGTCGTGCCCAGCCGGTACGAGGGCTTCGCGTTCGTCCCGCTGGAGGCCATGGCCGCCCGCCGCAGCCTCGTCGTCCACGACCACCCCGCCCTGCGCGAGGCCCTGCCCCCCGGTGCGGGCGCGGTCGTCGACACCGACGACGCCGCCCTGCTCGCCACCGCCCTCGTCCGGCGGTTGCTGGCCCCCGAGGTCCGCGACCAGGAGGGCGCCGTCGGGCGCGCCCACGTCGTCACCACCCGCGACGACCTGACGGTGCTGCCCCAGCTCGTCGACGCCTACCTCGCGGCCGGGGCGAGCGTCCCTGCCCAGGAGGTCCGCCCGTGAGCGCCCCCTTCGCCCTCATGTACCACTCCGTCGCCGACCGCCGCCCCGACCCGCACGGGTTGTGCGTCCCGCCCCGGACCCTGGCCCACCAGCTGGACACGCTGCGCCGCAGGGGGTTGCGAGGTGTCAGCATGGCCGACCTGATGGCCGCGCACCGGTCCGGCTCCGCCCGCGGGCTCGTCGGCCTCACCTTCGACGACGGCTACACCGACGTCCTCGACGCAGCCGAGGTCCTCGCCGAGCGCGGGTTCGGCGCCACCCTCTACGTCGTCGCGGGCCGGTTCGGCGGCACCAACGACTGGGACGACAGCGGCTGGCCGCTGCTGACGGCGGCCGGGGTCCGCGAGGTCGACGCCCTCGGGATCGAGATCGCCAGCCACACCCTGACCCACCCGCACCTGCCCCGCTGCCCGCCGGACCGGCTGCGCGCGGAGGTCGCGGACAGCCGCGCGGTCCTGCAGGACCTCCTCGGCCACGAGGTCCCCGGGTTCGCCTACCCCTTCGGCGACGAGGACCCCGCCGTCGTCGAGGCCGTCGCCGCCGCCGGGTACCGGGAGGCCGTCCGCGCCGACACCGGGGCCCCGAGCACCTCCGCGCACCCCGAGCTCACCGTCCCCCGCAGCTACGTCGGCCCCGGTGACGGCCCCGTCCGGCTCACCGCCAAGCACCTCCGACACCAGCTCAGCCACCAGCTCAGCCACCGCCGGCGCCGCCGGGCGGAGGGCGTCGCCCCTCGGAGGAACCGACCGTGACCCGCCGCCTGAAGGTCCTGCACGTCATCACCGGTCTCGCGGCCGGCGGCGCCGAGACGCAGCTGCTGCGCGTCGTCCGCGCCAGCCGCCACGACTGCGCCGTCGTCGCCGTCTACAACGCCGGGGTCGTCGCCGAGCAGCTGCGCGCCGAGGGCTACCGCGTCCACGACCTCGACGTCCCCTCCACGACCGACCCGCGCGCCCTGCGCCGGCTGCTGCGCGTCGTGCGCGAGGAGGCCCCCGACGTCGTCCACACGCACCTGTTCCGCGCGGGCGTCCTGGGCCGCGTCGTCGGGCACCTCGCGCGCGTCCCCGTCGTCGTGAGCACCGAGCACTCGCTCTTCCACCCCGACCTGCTCGAGGGACGGCGGGCGAGCCGGGTCGTCCGCGCGGTGCTGCGCCGCACCTCACGGTGGGCGCAGGCGACGGTGGCCGTCTCCGACCAGGTCCGCGACAACCTCGCCACGTGGGGTGTCGTCGACCGCCCCGGCCACCGTGTCCTGGTCGTGCGCAACGGGATCGACACCGGCGAACTGCGCTTCGACCCGGGCGCCCGGGCGCGGGTGCGCGCCGGTCTCGGGGTGGCCGAGGACGTCGAGCTCGTCGGCATCGTCTGCCGACTGCACCCCTGGAAGCGCGTCGACGTGGCCCTGGAGGGTCTGGCCCCGCAGCTGGGTCCGCACCGGCGCTTCGTCGTCATCGGCGACGGCGCCGAACGCGCCCGCCTCCAGGCGCGCGCGCAGGAGCTCACCGTCGAGGCGTTCGTGCACTTCACGGGCGAGGTCGGCGACGTCGCCTCGTGGCTGTCGGCCCTGGACCTGCTCGTCAGCGCCTCGCAGTCGGAGACCTTCGGCCTCGGTGTCCTGGAGGCCCTCGCCAGCGGCCTGCCCGTCGCCTACGCGGCCGCCCCCGTCCTCGACGAGCTCGCCGAACCGCTGCCCGGCACGGTCCGCGTCGGCGGGTCGACGTCCGCCCTGGCGGCCGGGGTGACGCAGCTTCTGCAGGAGCGGCGCGACGCCGGTCCGCGGTCCGGGCGACCCGCCCCCGCCGTCGTGGCGGCGTTCGACGTCCGGGCGACCGCGCGGGTGCTCGACGACCTCTACGACGACCTCTTCGACCAGTCCCGCGCCACGTCCCCCGCTGAGTCCCCCGCCGAGACCCCCGCCACGGCCAGCCCGCAGGAGCAGAACGCATGAGCCCGACCGCCGTCCCCACCTCCGTCCCCTCCGCCGCCCCCTCCCCGGGGGCGGGCCGCGGGTCGCGGACGCGCGCCCGTCGCCGTCCCGGCGCCCTGCTCGTGCTGGCGGGGCTGGTGCTGGGCGTCCTCGCCGGGGCCGGGTACGGCCTGCTCAGCACCGGCGCCCACCACGCCAGCGCGTACCTCGTGGTGGCGCCGACGGCGACCGGCGACGCGCGCGGGGACGCCGGCGGTGCGACGACCTACGCCAAGGCGTACGCCGAGGTGGCCGGCCAGCCGGAGGTCCTCGACGCGGCCCTGGCCCGGTTCGCGACGGGCGGCCGGTCCGTCGACGACGTCGCCGGCGACGTGACCGTGGCCGCCTCCCAGGACGCCCCGCTGCTGCAGGTCAGCGCGTCCGGGGACAGCGCCGACGACGCCGTCGCCGTGGCGGCCGCGGCCTCGAAGGCCGTGGCCACCTACCTCGCGCCGACGGCCGCCGCGAGCGGCTACTCCCTGTCCGTGCTCACCCCCGCGGCCGAGGTGCGGTCGGCGAACGGCCTGACGCCGCCGCTGGCGGCCGCCCTCGGGGGTGTCGTCGGTGTCGTCGCGGCCGGCGCCGTGCTGCTGCTGCGCCGGTGACCTCGCTCGCCGAGCACCCCGCCGAACCGACGCCGGTCGCGGGGGCCCTCACCACGGGCGCCCCTGCGGCCGGCCCCACGCTCGTGCGCGACCGCCGGGCGCGGGACGCGACCCTCGTCGCCGGGGTCATGGTCCTGTCGTCGCTGCTCGGCCTCGTCCGCGACCTCGTCATCGCCGCGCTGTTCGGCGCCTCGGCGAGCTCGGACGCGTTCTTCGTCGCCTGGACCATCCCCGAGACGGTCACCCCGCTGCTCAACGAGTCCGGGCTCGCTCTCCTGCTGACCCCCCTGTTCGCCCGCACCTGGGCGCAGGAGGGGTCGCTCACGTCGGCCGTCCGCCGCACGCTCCTGCCCGTCGTCGTCGTGACGGCGGCGGCCGGGACCGTCTGCGCCCTCGCGGCGCCGCTGCTCGTGCGGCTCATCGCCCCCGGCCTCGCCGACCCGGCTCCGGCGGTCGCGTGCTTCCGGCTCGCCAGCGTCACCGTGCTGGGGCTGGGGGTCGCGGGCTACCTGTCCTCCGCGCTGCGCGGGCGGCGGTCCTTCGTGCGCCCGGCCGCGACGTACGTGGCCTACAACGTCGGGATCCTCGGCTGCCTGCTCCTGGAACCGTGGCTCGGCGTCCGGGCGGCCGCCCTCGGCCTGGCCGTCGGCAGCCTGCTCATGGTGGCCGTCGTCGCCCCGGCGGTGGCGCGCTCCACGCGGCTGGACGGGCTGCGCTGGCACGCGGGCGCGGGGCTCGGACCGCTGCTGGCCGTCGCGCCGGTCATCGTCTACAGCCTCGCGCGGCAGTCGCAGGTCTTCGCCGAGCGGTTCTTCGGCAGCGAGCTCGTGGGTGCCATCAGCGAGCTGAACTACGCCTCGAAGGTCGCGCAGATCCCGGTGACCCTCGCGCTCGTCGTGTCGTCGGTCTCGCTCGCCTCGGTCACGGCCCACGTCGGGGCCGGGCGCCGGGACGCCGTCCGGCGCGAGGTGACCGACGCCCTGCGCCTCGGGGTCTGCCTCGTCCTGCCGGTGACGGTGGCGCTGGAGGTGCTGGCCCCGCAGATCACGGCGCTGCTCTTCCAGCGGGGCGCGTTCGACGCCGGGCTCGTCCGGTCGACCTCGGAGGTGCTGCGCTGGTACTCCCTCGGTCTGCCGGGTCAGCTCGCGGTCGGCGCCGCGGTCCTGTTCCTCTGCATCCGCCCCCGCGGTGCGCGGGTCGCGGCGGTCGCCGCCCTGGGCTGCCTCGCGGTCACGGTCGCCGTCGACGCCGTCGCGGTCGGCCCCCTGGGCGCACCGGGCCTCGCGCTCGGCAACGCCGCGGGCATCACGCTGGCCGGGGTCGTCCTGCTGCACCGGCTGCACCGCGACCTCGTCGCGCTGCCCTGGCGCCGCCTCGCGGACGCCGTCCTGCGCACCGGCGTCGCCGCGGCCGTCGCCGGGGCCGCCGCCTGGGGCGTCACCCTCCTCGGGACGGGGTCGTCCGTGAGCCTCGTCGCCGGGACGGTGTTCGTCGGCGTCCACGTCCTCGTCGCGCACGCCGTCGGGCTCGCCGAGGTGCGCGCCCTCACCGACCGCCTCGGGGCCCGGCTCGGCGGGTCCGGGCACGGCCCGCTGCCCGACGACGCCCCCCGCCTGCGGCCCCGGTGGGCCCCGGCCCTGGCGCCGGTCGTCGTCGGCGCGTTCGTCGGGGCGCTCGTGGCGACCGGTGTCGGTCTGTCCCGGCCCGTCGTCCACCGGGCGACCGCGCTCGTCGTCGTGACGACGGGCGCCGACGGCCGCGACGCCACCACGACGACGCAGGCCCTGACCCGCCTGACGGCGACGCTGTCCCAGCGCTACGAGGGAGGGCCCGAGGACGTCGACGTGCTGCTCGAGGGGGCGCCGTCGTCCCCCGTGGTGCAGATCACCGTCGACGGAGCTCGCCCGCAGGAGGTGCGCCGGGTCGCCGCGGAGGTCGTTCGGACCCTCGAGACGGTCTCCCGCGGGCAGGACTGGGCCGTGCGCGACCAGACGCCCACGACCGGCGCCGACGTCACCGTCCGCGACCGCGTCGGCCCCGGGCTGCTCGTCGTCGGGGCGGGGGCCGGTGCCCTGCTCGCCCTCGCGGCCGCCGGGCTGGCGGGCCGCTGGCCCGGTTCCGCCCCGCACCGCCCCTGGCCCCTGTCCGCAGCGCGCCGGCCCCGGCCGCGTCGTCGTCGTGCCGCCCACCGGAGGATCCCGTGACCCAGACCCAGACCCCGACCCCGTCGTCCCAGGCCGGGGACGCGACCGCGGCCCCCGTGACCCGGGTCGTGCCCGCGCACACCCCCGTCCGGGGGTGGGCCGAGCTCACGGCCGCGACGGGCGCG
Organism: Kineococcus sp. NPDC059986; assembly: GCF_040702905.1. Lineage (NCBI taxonomy): Bacteria > Bacillati > Actinomycetota > Actinomycetes > Kineosporiales > Kineosporiaceae > Kineococcus > Kineococcus sp. NPDC059986. The sequence continues at coordinate 59,578 of NZ_JBFBND010000020.1, forward strand.
CTGTTCGCCAGCCCGGCCTGGGTGGGGGCGACGACCGTCCTCGGCGCTCCCGTCCGGCTGGCGCTCGCCCGCGCGGGGACCGACGACGACACCCCCCTGCTGGGGTTGTTGCCGTTCGTGGTGCAGGACGTCGCCGGTGTCCCCGTCGTCCGGTTCGCAGGCACCGGGCCGAGCGACTACGGCACCGTCCCGGTGACCCCGGGCGCGGACCGGGTCGCGGTCGTCGCAGCCCTGCTGGACGCGGTGCTCGCGGACGTGACGGGCGGCGCGGCCGAGGGACGCGCGCAGGGCGACGTCGTCCTGGACCTGCAGCAGGTCAGCGAGCTGGACCCGACGGCGCAGGCCGTCCGGACCTGGGCCGACGCCCGCGGACGCGCCGTCCGCGAGCGGGTGCAGGCCGAGACGATCCGGCGCACCTTCGGTCCCGACGACAGCCGCGAGTCGAAGAACCGGCGCACCAAGGACCGCAAGACCCTCAAGCGGCTGGCCGCTCTCGGTGCGGTCGAGGTGTGCACCGACCTGCTGCCCGACCCCGTGGGTGCCGACGCCCTCGTCGAGGAGCTGCGGGCCGTCGACGCCGCCCACCCGAACGCGGACGAGCGCAACCAGCCGTGGACCGGGACGACGGGCCGGTTGCTGGCCCACCACCTGCGCACGGCCCCGCCGGCGTCGCGGTGGCTCACCGGCGTCCGGGTCGACGGCCGGCTCGTCGCGTACACGCTCAACCTCGTCGCGGGGAACGCCGTCGCCACCTACCTGTGCTCCTACCGGCGCGAGATCGCCGACGCCGGGGCGGGAACGCTCCTGCTGCACGAGGTCCGGCGGCGGGCGTTCGCCCACGGCGCTGCGGCGCTGGACCTGCTGCGCGGTCTCGAGCCGTACAAGTTCCGGCTCGCGACCTCCACCCACGTCTCGCACCGGCTCGTGGTGCTCCCGGACGGCGGGACGCGGTGGACGCTGCTGGGGGCCGCACTCACGTGGCGCCAGGACCTGCGGCCGGTCGTGCTGCGGGTCCGCACCTGGCGGGACGCGCGCAGGGGTCAGGACCGGCCGACGAGCGCGGAGTAGGCGGCCGCGGCGCGCGGGTTCGCGCCACCGGTGAAGAGCCGCCCGTCGCTCTGCTCGTAGCGGACCTCGTTGTAGATCTCGTGGACGACGCCGACGGCGTCCATCCAGCCCACGAACCGCTCGACGAACTGCGGGTCGTCACCCCCTCCGCCCCAGGACGGGGAGGCGACGGCCCACTCGTCGACGCCGAGGGGTTTGCCGCGCGAGCGCGCGAAGGCCACGACCTCGTCGAGACCGCCGGGTGCGCTCAGGTACCAGTCCCACCGCTCCTGCGGGGTCGACGGTTCGGGGCGCATGTCGTACACGTCGACCCCCACGACGTCGACGACGTCGTCGCCGGGGTACACGTCCGCGAGCGCCACGGCGTGCCCGTCGACGGCGACGGTGACGCAGAAGTCGCTGCGCAGCGCGGGCGCCTCGCGGCGCAGGGCCCGGACGCAGCGGGCGAACGCGGCCCGGTAGGCGGCGGGGTCGGGGACGGCCGACCAGGGGTAGTTCACCGGGGAGTTCGCCTCCCACCCGGGGCGGACGACGACCTCGCCCATGCCGTGGGCGGCCAGCCCGGCGCCGAGTTCGCTCCAGTACCGCTCGTGGGCGCCGTCGGCGGCCTCGGCGAGGGACTCCCCGGGCGGGACGAGCGGCAGGCTCAGCACGAGGTCCCGGGCGTAGGCGGACCCGGCGTACGCGTCGTAGAGGTACCCGGGGTTGCGCAGGTGGTCCCAGTCGCGGCCGTCGAGGTACTCCCCCACGACGTCGAGACGGCGGCCGCGGGCTCGGGCGAACGCGTCGAGGGTGGTGGGGGTCTGCGGCCAGCCCACGTAGGCGCCCGACCGGCGGCCCGGCCCGGTGTGGCCGGGGGCGTCGGCGACGAGGAGGCCGAGGGCGGCGACGGTCCCGGCGGCGAGGAACCCCCGCCGCCGCACCCCGTCACTCACCCATGACGTGCAGCTGCCGCGCGGCCTCGGCGATCGACCCGGACAGCGAGGGGTAGATCGTGAAGGCGTGGGCGACGTCGTCGACGTTGAGGCGCTTCTCGACGGCGAGGGTGACGGGGAAGATCAGCTCGCTGGCCCGCGGGGCCACGACGACACCCCCGATGACCGTCCCGGACCCGGTGCGGCAGAACAGCTTCACGAAACCGTCGTGGATGCCGAGCATCTTGGCCCGGGCGTTCGTCGACAGCGGGAGCTTGATGATCTCCCCCTGCGCCTCCCCGGAGTCGATCTGCGCCTGGGTCCACCCGACCGTCGCGATCTCCGGGGACGTGAAGACGGTCGAGGCGACCGAGCGCAGCTTCAGCGGGGCCACGGTGTCGCCCAGGGCGTGCCACATGGCGATGCGCCCCTGCATGGCGGCGACGGAGGCCAGCGGGAAGACGCCCGTGCAGTCGCCGGCCGCGTAGACGCCGCGGGCCGACGTGCGCGAGACCTTGTCGACGTCGACGTGTCCGGAGTCCGACGTCCAGACCCCCGCCTCCTCCAGCCCGATGCCGGCGGTGTTCGGGACGGCGCCGACGGCGACGATGCAGTGCGAACCCTCGACGGTCCGGCCGTCGGCGAGCGTGACGACGACGCGGTCGCCGTGCCGTTCCACCTTCTCCGCCCGCGAGCGGGACATGACGTCCATGCCGCGGCGGCGGAAGACGCCCTCGAGGACCTCGGCGGCGTCGGCGTCCTCGCCGGGCAGCACCCGGTCCCGGGAGGAGACGAGGGTGACGTGGGCCCCGAGCGCGTCGTAGGCGTTGGCGAACTCGGCCCCCGTGACACCGGAGCCGATGACGACGAGGTGCTCGGGCAGCTCGGTGAGGTCGTAGACCTGCTTCCAGGTGAGGATGCGCTCCCCGTCCGGCCGGGCGTCGGGCAGGATCCGCGGGCGGGCGCCGACCGAGACGAGGACGACGTCGGCGTCGACGCGGGCGCCCTCGTCCTCCCCCTCGCGCACCACGATCGACTGCGGGCCGTCCAGCGCACCGGCGCCGGACAGGATGCGGACACCCTCCTTCTCCAGCCGGGCGCGGACGTCCATCGACTGCGCGAAGGCCAGCGCCTTGACGCGGGCGTGCACCCGCGCGAGGTCCACCGTCACCGAGCCCTCGGGTTCGGTGTCGGGGGCCGAGCCGCCGGGGAACCGGACCCCGAGCTCGGAGGCGCCGCCGACGGTGGCCATGAGCTCGGCCGTGGCGATGAGCGTCTTGGACGGGACGACGTCGGTCAGGACGGTCGACCCGCCGAGCCCGTCGCGCTCCACGACCGTCACGTCGGCACCGAGCTGGGCCGCCACGAGTGCGGCCTCGTACCCGCCGGGGCCACCGCCGAGCACGGCGACCTTGGTGGCCTTCACTGCTGCTGGGGACGCACTGGTGGCACTCACCCCCCCATGCTCCCCTACCCTCTTCAACCGTGCCTGCCCCCTCGCCCGCCTACGCCGCGTACGCGACCAACCTCGACCCCGAGGTCATGTCCCGCAAGGCTCCGCACTCCCCCCTGCGCTCGACGGGGTGGCTGCAGGACTGGCGACTGACCTTCGGCGGGGAGGACCGCAGCTGGGAGGGTCCGCTCGCCACCGTCGTCGAGGCGCCGGGTGACGAGGTCTACGTCGCGCTGTACGACCTCACCGAGGCCGACGAGACGCGCCTGGACGCCTCCGAGGGCATGGACATCGGCCTGTTCCGCAAGATCCGGGTGCGCGTGAAGACGCTCGAGGGCGACGTCGTGGCGTGGACGTACGTCCTGGACGACTACGAGGGCGGGCTGCCCACGGCGAAGTACCTCGGCCGGCTGGCCGACGCCGCGGAGGCCGGGGGCGCCCCGCACGACTACGTGCTCGGGATGCGCGCCCGGCCCTGCCGGTCCAACGACGCCTGAGGACCGGTCGGGACCGCGCCCGGCCGGTCACGACCCGGCCGCGGCCCGGGCCCGGCGTTCGCACTCGGCGCGGAGCCGCTCCAGTCGCCGGTTGCGCCCGGCGAAGGCGAACCCCGCCACGGCCGGCACCTCCACCTGAGTGCCGTCGGCGAGGCGTACGACGAGTCCGACGGACTCGAGGGGGCTCGCGGAATCGAGGACGTCGATGTCCACCCCCGTCACGTCGGTCCAGGGGATGCGCCGTGTCCGCAGGTGCTCGACGTAGCCCAACTCGTCCCCGGCGAGCCGGACGTGACTGATGAGGGCGCGGACGCCGGCGAACAGTCCGACGGCCCCCGCACCTCCCCCGACGAGCAGACCTCCCGGAGTGTGGTCCTCCTGCAGGACCGGCACGGCGACGACCGCGAAGAACAGCCAGACCGCCGCCAGCAGCCACGACCAAGGTCCCTTCGTCCACCGCACAGCCGTCAGGGTGACACCCCACCGGCGACCCCGCGGTCGGCTGCCGCGGGTCCCGGCGGGGCCGTTAGGGTTCCGCGCGTGACCGACACCCTCGCCGCCCAGGACCCCTTCACCCTCGCCGAGGAGTCCGCCGCGACCCTGGCCGAGCGCACGGGTGTGCCGCGGCACGACGTGGCCCTCGTGCTCGGCTCCGGCTGGTCCGCGGCGGCCGACCGGCTCGGTGAGGTCGTCGCCACCGTCCCCGCCACCGAGCTGCCGGGGTTCCGCGCCGCCAGCGTGGTCGGGCACGCCGGGACGGTCCACTCGATCAGCGTCCCCCGCGACGGCGCCGACCCGCTGCGCGCCCTGGTGCTGCCGCGCAGCCACTACTACGAGGGCCACGGGGTGCGGGCCGTCGCCCACGGTGTGCGCGTGGCGGCGGCCGCGGGCTGCCGGACGATCGTGCTGACGAACGGCTGCGGCGGCCTCGACCGGTCGATCGCCCCCGGCTCCCCCGTCCTCATCTCCGACCACCTCAACCTCACGGGCGCCACGACGCTGGAGGGGCCGACGTTCGTCGACCTCACCGACCTCTACGCGGCCGAGCTGCGGGACCTGGCCCGCACGGTCGACCCGTCGCTGCGCGAGGGTGTCTACGCGCAGTTCCACGGCCCGCAGTACGAGACGCCCGCCGAGGTGCGCATGGCCGGGGTCATGGGCGCCTCCCTCGTCGGGATGTCGACCGCCCTGGAGGCCGTCGCGGCCCGCCACGTGGGGATGCGCGTGCTCGGCTTCTCCCTCGTGACGAACCTCGCGGCGGGCGTCTCGGACGAACCGCTGTCCCACGAGGAGGTCCTGCAGGCCGGCCGGGACGCGGCCGGGCGCTGCGCGGACCTCCTCGCGGGGGTCGTCCCGCTGCTCTGAGCCGGCCCCTCAGCGTGCGGCGGCCCGCTGGTACTGGCGGGTCGCCAACGGGACGAACACGACGAGGATCACGACGATCCACCCCAGCGTGTAGAGCTCGGCGTGCTGCAATGCCCACGACTCCGGCGCCGGCCCGGGGCCGACGTTCCCGAACCGTTCCCGGGCCGCCTGCACGAGCGTGGAGACGGGGTTCCACTCCGCGATCTTGCGCAGGACCGACGGGTAGCTCTCGATCGGCACGAACCCGTTCGTGAGGAACGTGACCGGGAAGATCGTGATGAACGTCAGGTTGTTGAACGCCTCCGGGGTCCGGATCAGCAGGCCCAGCAGCGCCATGCACCAGGAGATGGCGTAGGCGAAGAGCAGCAGCAGGCCGTAGGCGATGACGGCGTCCAGCACCGAGGTGCGGATCCGCCAGCCGACGACGAGACCCGTCAGCGACATGATGACGACGACGATGACGTTCGTGACGACGTCGGAACTCGTCCGCCCCACGAGCACTGCCGACTGCGCCATCGGCAGGGACCGGAACCGCTCGATGATCCCCTTCTGCATGTCGTCGGCGAGCCCGGCGCCGGTGATGGTGGCCCCGAAGATCACCGTCTGGGCGAAGATCCCCGGCACGAGGAACTCGCGGTAGTTCACCCCGGGCACGCTGATCGCGCCGCCGAAGACGTAGCCGAAGAGCAGGATGAACATGATGGGCGAGATGAGCGTCCCGACCAGCAGGTCGGGGATCCGCTTGATCTTGATGAGGTTGCGCTTGGCGACGACGGAGCCGTCGGCCAGGACCATCCCGAGGGAACTCACGCGTCCGCCCCTTCCTGCTCGGTGACCAGTTCTTCGGCGGGTTTGCCCGTGAGGGTCAGGAAGACGTCGTCCATCGTGGGCCGGCGCAGCCCCGCGTCCAGCGGGACGACCCCGACCTGCTCGAGCCGCCGCAACCCGTCGACGAGCGCCGGGGTGCCGCCGCTGACGGGCACGGTGACGCGCCGGGCGCGCCGGTCGACCTGCACCTCGCCCACGGCGAGCGGCTGCAGGGCGTCGACCGCCGTCGGCACCTCGTGGTCGGCCGCGACGACCAGCTCGATGCGCTGACCGCCGACCTGCGTCTTGAGCTCGTCGGCCGTGCCGCGGGCGATGACCCGCCCGTGGTCGATGACGACGATGTCGTCGGCGAGGCGCTCGGCCTCCTCCAGGTACTGCGTCGTCAGGAGCAGCGTCGTGCCGCCCTGGACCATCGTCGTCAGCAGCTCCCACATGTCGTTGCGCGAGCGCGGGTCCAGCCCCGTCGTCGGCTCGTCGAGGAAGAGCACGGGCGGTGAGGCGACGAGCGCGCCCGCGAGGTCGAGGCGCCGGCGCATGCCGCCGGAGTACGTCTTGGCGACGCGGTTCGCCGCGTCGGTGAGGCGGAACTGCTCGAGCAGCTCGGTCGCCCGCTCGCGGGACCGCTTGCGGCCCAGGTGGTAGAGCCGGCCCACCATGTCGAGGTTCTCGAACCCGGTGAGGTTCTCGTCGACGGCCGCGTACTGGCCCGACAGACCGATGCGCCGGCGGACCTCGCGCGGGTCCTTCACGACGTCGACGCCCGCGACCGTGGCCGTCCCCGCGTCGGGCACGAGGAGCGTCGTCAGCATCCGCACCGTCGTCGTCTTGCCGGCCCCGTTGGGCCCCAGCAGGGCCAGCACCGTCCCCTCCGGGACGTCGATGTCGACCCCCGCCACCGCGGTGACGTCCCCGTACCGCTTCACCAACCCCCGTGCCTGGACTGCTGGTGCCTGCACCGCGTGACCACCCGTCATGGCCTCGACCCTAGAGAAGACCTCCGACACCACGCCCGTCCTTTCCCCACAGTTCGTCCTCAGCCGGCTCCCCGACCGCAGTGCCGAGCCCACGGCACCGCCCTGTCGACCCCGGCCGGCGCCGGAACTCATCGGCCGCGCCGACCGCTGCTCACGGGGAGAGGGGTGGACGCCGATGCACAGGACGTGGCAGCTGCGAACGGTGGTCCCCGTCCCACCCGTCGCGCCGCGACGGCCCTCGGCGCCGCCGCGGTCGCGGGCCTGCTCGCACCTCCCGGCCGGGCTCGGGCTTCGAGCGGATCGGCCGTGAGCGGACCGAGGGTGCCCCGCGGCACCCGGTCGCGCCGCCCCGCCACGGCCGTCGCGGTGCAGGCGCCGCGGTGGGCCGGGGAGCCGACCCGGTTGTCCGGCCTCCTCCCGCCGTCGACCGGTCGCGTGGACGCGGCGGTGATCGCGGTCCGGGACGCCCGCGGGCAGTCCTTCGACGTCGCGCACACCGGCCCCTGCACCGTCGCCGGCGACGGCCTGCCGCTCACGGGTCGCGCCGTGCTCGCCCCGGGCCGCTACGCGGCGTGGGTCTCCCACCGCGTGGGCGAGCGCTGGGTCGACGGGGAGCACGGGACCTTCGACGTGCCCGGCGCGCTGCCCACCCCGCCGCGCGACCGCACCCGCCTGTCGGGCGCCTACGTCGGCTGGCCGCAGACGCCCGCCGACCTCACCGCGTGGGGACGGCGCCGCGGCCGGGCCGTGCAGGTGGCCGGGGAGTACCTCGACCACCGCCGCTGGGACTGGATCGCGCAGCCGACGGCCCTGCTGGCCGCCTACGGCGACGGCCGCTGGACCGCGCCCCTCGTGCTGTCGGTGCCGCTGCTGGCCGACCCGACCCCGCAGGACCCCGCGCCGTCGCTGGCCGGGGTCGCCGAGGGCCGGTACGACGCGTCCTTCCGGGCCCTTGCCCGGTCGCTGGCTGCGTACGGGCTCGGCGCCACGACCCTCCGGCTGGGGTGGGAGGCGAACTCCCCCGAGAACTACGCGTGGTCGGCGGTGCCCGACCCGGACGCCTACCGGGCCGCGTTCCGCCGCGTCGTCGGTGTCGTCCGCGCCGAGGCGCCCGCGGCCCGGTTCGACTGGGGGCTGACGGTGGCCGTCGACGGCGCCTTCGACGCCCGGCGCTGCTACCCCGGCGACGACGTCGTGGACGTCGTGGGCCTCGACGTCTACGACATGAGCCCGCAACCCCTCGCCGCCGACGAGCGGTGGGACTGGTACCAGTGCGCACCCGGCGGCCTCGACGAGATCGCCGAGTTCGCCGTCGCGCACGGGAAACCCGTGGGTGTCGACGAGTGGGCGGTCGCGTCGCGGACCTGGAACGGCGGCGGGGACGACCCCGCCTTCGTCGAGAGGTTCCGCGCGTGGATGGACCGCTGGCCCGTGGCCCACGAGATCTACAACGAGGTCGAGTACCCGTACTCCGACGGCCGGCTGCTGCTCGGCGACCGGAACCCGCGCGCCGCCGCGGAGTACGTGGCGCAGTTCGGGGACTGAGCTCAGGCGCCCTCGGTGCTGCGCAGGACCCCCATGAACGCCCACTCGTCGACGGGACCCTCGCCCCGGTGCACGCATGCGGCCAGGTCCGCCAGCAGCGCGGGCGCGTCGAGACCCGCACCGATGAGGACGAGCGCGGTCTCGCGCGCATCCCCCCGCGGCCAGGGCCCGCGCGTGAACCGCACGGCGGCGCCGACGGTCTGCAGCAGGAACCGTTCGTCGGTGCCCGCGAACCGCACCGGCCCCTTCACCCGGAACACCCCCGACGGCCGCGCGTCGAGGAACTCCACGAACCGCCGGGGGTCCAGCGGTTCGGGGCTGCGGAACTCGACGGCGTCGTAGTAGGAGTGCAGGTGCTCGGCCGGTGCGGGCACGACCTCCCCGAGCGAGAGCTGCCGCGTCCGCGGCGGCCGCGCCTCGAACAGCAGCCGCGGGTCCAGGGAACCGTGCGCCGCGGGGACGACCGGAGCCCAGGTGTTGAGCTCCCGGCAGAGCGCCGTGACGCGCGCGAGCGCCGTCTCGGTCAGCAGGTCGGTCTTGCTGAGGATCACGACGTCGGCCATCGCGACGTGGTCGTCGAGCTGCGGGTGCCGCGCCCGGACGGTCTCGAACTCCACCCCGTCGACGACGACGACCAGACCGCCGTAGCGGACGCCGGGCACGGTGCTGGTGAGCACCTGACGGACCATCGCGGCGGGTTCGGCGACGCCGCTGGCCTCGACGACGACGGCGTCGAGCGCGTCCGGGCCGCGGCGGGCGGTGAGCCGGGCCAGGAGTTCGTCGACCGACCCGTCCTCGGTCGAGCAGCACAGGCAGCCGTTCTCGAGGGAGACGGTGCTGTCGGCCTGGCCGGAGACCAGCAGGGCGTCGACGCCGACGGCCCCGAAGTCGTTGACGACGACCCCGAGGCGCACGTCGGCGGCCGAGCGCAGGAGGTGGTTGAGGACCGTCGTCTTGCCGGCGCCGAGGAACCCGGCGAGGACGACGACGGGGGTGCTCACGCGCCCATGGTCGCACCGCTCCCCCGGGTGCCCCTCGTAGGCTGCCTCCCGTGGACGCACCCCTGACGGACCGGGTCCGGAGCTGGATCGACGACGACCCCGACGAGCGCGACCGGGCCGAACTGCAGGCCCTGCTGGCGGCGTCGCAGGCCGGGTCCGCCGCGGCGACCGCCGACCTGCAGGACCGGTTCTCCGGGCCGCTGGAGTTCGGGACGGCGGGGCTGCGCGGCCGGGTCGGCGCCGGGGAGCACCGGATGAACCGCGCCGTGGTCCAGCGGGCCGCGGCCGGGCTCGGCGCCTGGCTGACGGAACGGTTCGAGCGGCCCCGCGTCGTCGTCGGCCTCGACGCCCGGAACGGGTCCCGGGAGTTCGCCGACGACTCCGCGGCCGTCCTGACCGCGGCCGGGTGCGAGGTGCTGCTGCTGCCGCGGCCGTTGCCGACGCCCGTGCTCGCGTTCGCCGTCCGCCACCTGCAGGCCGACGCGGGCGTCATGGTCACCGCGAGCCACAACCCCGCGGCGGACAACGGGTACAAGGTCTACCTGGGGGGTCGGGCGACCGGGCCCGAGGGACGCGGGGTGCAGATCGTCCCGCCGGTGGACGCGGAGATCGCCGCGCTCATCGCGGCCGTGGGGCCGCTGCGGGACCTGCCCCGCGCCGCCGCGGGCTGGACGGTGCTCGGTGACGACGTCGTCGAGGACTACCTCGCCGCGGTCACGGCTGCCGTCGGCGCAGGGACTCCCGGACGCGATCCGCGCATCGTCGTCACCGCGATGCACGGGGTGGGGGGTCCGGTGCTGCTGGAGGCGTTGCGGCGCGGCGGTTTCGGCGACGTCCACTCCGTCGCCGAGCAGGCCGACCCCGACCCGGCGTTCCCGACCGTGCCGTTCCCGAACCCGGAGGAACCCGGCGCGCTGGACCGCGCCGTCGCCCTGGCGCAGCGGGTGGGTGCGGACGTCGTGCTGGCCGTCGACCCGGACGCCGACCGCTGTTGCGTCGCGGTGCCGGCCCCCGGGGGGTTCCGACAGCTGACCGGGGACGAGCTCGGCCGGCTGCTGGGGCAGGAACTCGCCGCGCCGGGGGCCGTGCTGGCCTGCTCGGTCGTGAGTTCGCAGGCGCTGCAACGGGTCGCGGCCCGCACCGGTGCCCGGTTCGCGGCGGCGCTCACGGGGTTCAAGTGGATCGCCCGGGTGCCGGAGCTGACGTTCGGGTACGAGGAGGCCATCGGCTACTGCGTGGCGCCCGAGGTCGTGCGGGACAAGGACGGGATCTCGGCGTCCCTGCTCGTCGCCACCGTCGTCCGGCGTGAACTCGGCGCCGGCCGCACGCTCCTGGACGTCCTCGACGACCTCGACCGCGCCGACGGCGTCCACCTCACCGCGCCGGTGACCGTCCGCGTCGACGACCTCGCCGTCATCCCCGCCACGATGGCGCGGCTGCGCGGCACCCCGCCCGCGACCCTCGGCGGGTCGGCGGTGACCTCGGTGGAGGACCTCGCCGACGGCCTCGACGGGTTGCCGCCGACCGACGGCCTGCGGTTCCGCACGGCCGACGGGACGCGCGTCGTCGTCCGGCCGAGCGGCACCGAACCCAAGCTCAAGTGCTACTGCGAGGTCGTCGCGGACGTGCCGGCGGGGGCGGACCTGGACACGGTCCGCCAGGGCGCCCGCGAGCGCCTCGACGCCGTCCTGGCCGACGTGCGGGCGGCGACCGCCTGAGTTCGCCGACTCCGAGACACATCGACTGTCGATGTGCCACCGTCACGGCATGGCATGTCGACTGTCGATGGTCCCGCGCATCGCGCAGCGGTTCGGCGTGCACACCCGACCGCACGTCGTCCGCCTGGGCGCGCACCTGGCGCGCCGGTTCGGGATCTTCTGCCTCGTCGTGGCGGCCCTGGCCCTGCTCGGTTCGGCACCCCGGGAGGTCACCCTCCCGGTGGCCTCGTTCAGCGGGTCCTGGGGAGCGGACGAGGCCCAGGGAATCGTGACGTCCCCCGCCGCACCCCCCGGAGCCACCGTCCACACCCCGGACAGCAGCTCGATCGGGCGGCTCGCGATCTCCTTCTCCGCGACCCTGCCGGAGCGACTCCTGGCGGCGGCCCCCCACTGGCTCGGCCGGGCCAGCGTCGGGGTGGCCCTCGTCTGGCTCGCCCCCCTGCTGCGCACCTTCGCCGAGGGCGACCCGTTCGCCCCGGGCAACGGCGGCCGGTTGCGGGGCATCGCGGGGGCGGCGTTCGTCGTCACCCACGTCGTCCCGCTGCTCACACCCTTGACGGTGGCGCTCGCCCTGCACCGGCTCGGCGCCTCGGGCTGGGCCCCGGACTGGGGCTTCCCCGTCCACACCTCGCTCGTGTTCGTCCTCCTGCTCGTCCTGCTCGCGGGCGCCCTGGACGTCGGCCGACGCCTGCAGGTCGACAGCGAAGGGCTCGTGTGAGCGACGACGCCCCGCACCGCGTCGTCTGCCACCTCGACCGGCTGCTGGCCGAGCGCGGGATGACCCTGGCCGAACTCGCGGCCCGTGTCGGGGTGACGGTCGTGAACCTGTCGGTCCTGAAGAACGACAGGGCCCGGGCCGTGCGCTTCTCGACCCTGACGGCGATCTGCGACGCGCTGGGCTGCCAACCGGGCGACGTCTTCAGCGTCGCGCCGCGGTGACCGGACCGGGCGACGCGGGCCGGCCAAGACCACCAGCGATCGGAACGTTCCGACCCTCCGGACGGTGTCGAACGGGTCGGGACGTTCCGATCGAGCGGGCAGGCGTTCGCCGAACTCAGACCACGTCGACGAACACCGGGTTCGTGTAGCACCACAGGTCGTCCCACGGGTCGGAGTCGCCGATGCGGTCCACCCGGGGGTGGCCGTCGGCGTCGGCGTGCTTGCCGTCGCTGCCGCGGAACCGGACGTAGAGCGGGTCGGCGACGCCGCGCAGCACGGTCCGGAACACCTGAGGGCCGGTGGCGTGGGCCGGCACCTCGAAGCTCTCGACGACGCGGGTCCCGGGCGCCTCGAACAGGTCGCGGTCCACGTCGGCGACCCGGCCGGTGACCGTCCCGACGATGACGTCCCACCGCGCCGAGCGCGGCACCTGCCCGCTGCCGTTGGCCTCGGTGGCGGGGTCGACGCGCAGCTCCACCTCGACGTCGCCGCCGCGCGCGACGGTGGTGCGGGCCCCGAACGTCACGCCCGGGCCGGGCCCGGTCCGCACCCGGCCCTCGACGGCGCGGACGAGTCCGCCGTGGACGACGAACACCCGCCCCGAGCGCAACGCGGCCATGACCGAGCGGTAGTCGCGCGTCGTCGCCCCGACGCAGGTGCGCGAGTAGAACCCCGGGGCGAAGTCGACGTACCCGTGCTGCACGACGCCGGTCTCGACGGGTTCACCGCGCGAGCCGTGCCGCCGGTAGTGCTCGTGCGAGAGGTTCCCGACGCGGACGGTGTCACCGATGTCGAAGTGGTTGTCGGAGTTGGCGGTGATCCACCACGGCAACCCCTCGGCCAGCAGGGAGTCCCACAGGCCCCCCATCCGCGCGGTCGCGGCGTCGAACCCGCCCCACGTCCGGTACTGGTCGAGGTCGTAGCCGGGGAAGGACCAGCGGCCGGGGCTCTCGTCGTACTGCCCCCGCCCCCGTCCGCGGCCCAGCGGGGCGGGCAGCGCCGCGGCCTGGTGGCCCGGCGCCCCCTCCCAGCCGACGAAGACGCCCGGGGCGGCGTCGCGCCAGCCGCGCACCTTCGACGGGGAGACGCGGCCCGTGCGCATGGGGTGGTTGGACAGGACGAGGGCCTCCCCGACCCCACCGGTGCGCAGCTCCTCGACGAGCCAGGCCAGGGCGTCGAGACCGAGCTGCTCGGCGACGGGACCGCCCTCGACGGAGTCCCGGATCATCTCCGGGCCGCCCGGGTTCTGCCGCGCGGCGAGGACGTCGCCGTCGAACATCCGCTCGAAGCGCTGCAGCAGGTCCGGGGTGCCCTCGTGCTCGGGCGCGATGAAGGTCGCGTGCTCGGCGCCGGGGATGTTCCACTCCATGCCCTGGAAGACGAGGACGTCGTGCCGGCGGCGGGCGTCGGCGATGAGCGGGGTCTGCAGCGCGACGGACTGCTTGGCGTGGTCGGGGCCGCCGTGGTCGGTGATGACCATCCAGTCCAGCCCGCACGCGCCACCCCGGCGCACCTGGTCGTCGACGGAGTACATGGCGTCGCGGGAGAACGTCGTGTGGATGTGGTGGTCGCCCGCGTACCAGGCGTACTGCCGGTCGTCACCGTCCGACGGGGCCGGCGGCGCGGGCAGGGGGTGGGAGTGCGTGTGGGGGTGCGGGTGCTCGTGCGGGTCGTCGGCCACGGGCCCACCCTCTCAGTGCACCGGACGCATCCCCCGAACGGCCCTCTCAGAACACAGGAACCTCAGTAGACTCACTCTTCGTGAGCGCCTCGCTACCGGATGTCGTCGTGGGACTGACCGCGCCCCGGGAGTCCCCGCTGCGCGTCACCACCCGGGACCTGCCCGCCGCCGCCGACTCGTTGGCCGCGTCCCCGCCCCCCGTCCCCGGCACGGCCACGCTGCCCGACGAGGTCCCCGCCCTCGTCCTCGCCGACGGTCCCGGGACCCCGGCGACCACCCCCGGGGCCACGTCCGGCGCGACCGGCGACCTCCTCGACGTCCTGGCCCCCACCACCGGCGAACGGCTGCTGCGGGTCGAGGACACGAGCCCGGACCTGGCCCGCGACATCGCCACCGCCGTCGCCGCCACGAGCCGGACCGACTGGGCCTGGCTGTCCGCGCAGGACCGCGCCCGCTTCCTCTTCGCCGTCTCCGACGTCCTCGCCGGCCACGTCCGCGCGCTCGCCGTCACGGCCGCCCTCACCACCGGGCGGCCCCTGGCCGCCGGCTTCACCCTCGACGCCCCCGCCGCCCACGCGGCGGCGTTCTCGGCGGCGGGCTGGGCCGACAAGCTGGACAGCGTCGGCGCCGCGCACCGCCCGGGCGGAGGCGTCGTCGTGCTCCTGACGACGTGGCGCACGAGCACCGCCGACGCCCTCAGCGCCGTCGTGGCCGCGCTCGCCACCGGCTGCGGGGTCGTCCTGCGCGCCCGGCCGGCCGCCGCGGCCACCGCGCGGCAGTTCGTCCGCCTCTTCGAGGAGGCCGGCCTGCCCCCCGGGCTCGTCCGCTCCGCGCCCGGCGCCGACGCCGCCGCCGACGCGGCCCTGTGGGCGCACCCCGACCTCGTCGCCGTCCGCGCCGACGGGTCCGTCGACGACCTGCGCTCGGTCGGCGTCGCGCTGGCCGACCGCGGGACCCCCCTCCTGCAGCGCCCCGACGCCCCGCACGTCGACGTCGTGCTCGAGGGCGCGGACCTGCAGGCCGTGACCGTCGCCCTCGTCGAGGCCGCGGTCGGCGGAGCCCACGAACGACCCGGCGGTTCCCGAGTGCTGGCCCACCGCGCGGTCGTCGACGCGCTCGTCGAACGGGCGACCCCCGTCGTCGCGCGGCTGCACACCGGGCACCCGCTGGACCGGGCCACCGCCGTCGGCCCCGTCCCGACGCCGCACCTGGCCCGCGCGGCCCGCGAGGTCCTCGACGCCACCGCCGGGCTCCCCGCCGGGCTGCCCGCCGGCGGTTGGTGGGCCCCGCCGGGCATCGCGACCGTCGGACGGCACAGCGCCTGGCCCCCGCCCGGTCCCGTCCTGGGCGTGCGGTCGGTCCGCTCCGCCGAGGACGCGCTGACCCACCTCACGGGCGCCGGTTCGGTCACCGTCTGGGGCGGCGAGCTCGGCACGGAGGTCCCGGCACCGCCGGACGCCCGCCGGGACGCGCTCGACCTCCTCCGGGCGTGCCGTGGGTGAACGCCTCGTCCGGCCCCGCTCCCCCGCCCACAGCGCCGCCCGCCGCGGACGGGCGCTCCTGGCTGCCGCGGCCGAGGTGGAGTCCGGTCGCCAGCAGTTCGTCGAGCAGGTGCGCCGAGCGCACCGCTGCCGCATCTCCGAGGCCGTCGCGCAGGTGGACGGCTGCATCGACACGATCGTCCGGTGGGCCGGCTGGGCCGACAAGCTCGACCTCCTGCTGCCCGTGGCGGCCGGCGGGCGGCGGCCGCCACCCCTCGGGGTCCTGCCGCCCGAGGAGTTCCTCGGTGCGGCGCGCGTGCTGTGCTCGGCGCTCGCGGCCGGGGCGCGCTGCGTCGTCGCGCACGAGTCCGCCGCCGTCGGCGCCCTCGTGGACCTCGTCGCGGCGGAGTTCCCGGCCGAGGCCGTGACGGTCGTCGCCCGCGACCGGGACACCGTCCGCAAGCTGGCCACCACGGTGACCCTCCTCGACGCCCGCGCCGCCCCCGGCGACTGGGACGCCGACCTGCGGCTGGCCTGCGCCGAGGCCGGCACCCGCGTCCTGCCCCCGCTGCCGGTCGGGCAGCTCGCCGGCCTCGACGACCTCGCCCTCGTCGGCCCCCTGTTCACCGGCGCCGTCCGCCCCGCCTGACCGCCCCGCCTGACCGACCCCCTCGACCGCCCGGTGCGGGAGGACCTGCGGGGGCCTCGTGAACACCGCGTGCGCGCGGCGCGAACCCCTCGGGGGAAACCCTGAACCGACCCTGAAGTTCCTGCCGCACAGCTTCTCCCGGGGTCCCGGCGTGCTTACGGTCGGCCCGTGGACATCCCCTTCCTCCCCCCGCACCTGCTCGGCGGCCTGCGTCCCGCCGGCCTCCTCGTCCTCGCGCTGGCGGTGCTCGTCGTCGTCCTCGCCGCGCGCTCGGGCTGGCGCAACGGCGCCTCCCGCCTCGTCCTGGCGCTCCTCGGTCTCGGGGCCGGCGCCGTGGCCGGCCTGAGCGTCGCCGACCGCATCGAAGCCCACTGGCCGCAGACCGGCTGGAACGAACTCGCCCTCGTGGCCGGCACGGTGCTCGTGCTCGCCGTCGTCGGCGCCGGGCTCGGCGGTGCCCTGGGCACGGCCCTGTCCCGCGCCCTCGGGGCGGTGCACCTGCGCATCGTCGACCGCACGGCCGGCGCGGTCCTGCGCGGCGGGCTCGCGGTCCTGGTCCTCGCCCTCGTCCTGCCCCTGCTGCCGGGGAACCCCGTCGGCGGTCCGGGCGGCCCGGACGGGTTCGGCGGCCCGGGTCTCGACCGCGCCCGCCAGGTCGTCGTCGACGCCGTGCACGGAACCGTCGGCGGCACGGTCGGCGGCACCGTCGGGGGCGCCGTGGACCGGGTCGGCCAGGACGCCGGCCGCCTCGTGGACGCCGCCCCCGGCCGCTGACGGGCGGGAAAACCCCTCGCCGGTCCTCGGACGGAAACCTAGCCTCGGGAGCGTGCTGACCGAGGTGGACTCCACCGACCCGCTCGTCCGGCTCGGCTGGGACGAGGACTGGGCCGCGCGCTGGACGGCGTTCCACGCGACGACCGGAACGGGCGGGCACCTGCTGCCGGCCCGCGTCGTGCGGGTGCACCGGGGGGCGTGCGACGTCGAGACGCCGCTCGGCCCGCAACGGGTCGAGGTGCCCGCGGGCAGCCTCGTCCCCGCACCCACCACGGGCGACTGGGTGGGTCTGCGTCTGGACGACCCGCAGGGTGTCCGGCCCGCCGGCGTCCTGCCGCGGCGCACCGTGCTCGCGCGGGCGTCCGTCACGGGACGTTCGGCCGAGCACGTCCTGGCCGCGAACGTCGACACGGTCGTGGTCGTGATCGGTGCGGAGTCGCGCACGTCGAACGGCCGCGTGGAACGTTTCCTCGCGCTGGCGTGGAACTCCGGCGCGCACCCCGTCGTCGCCCTCACCAAGTGCGACCTCGTCGCCGCCGACGACCTCGACGGCACGCTCGACCGCGTCCGGACTGACGCCGTCGGCGTGGACGTCGTCCCGGTCCGCCAGGACGATCCCGCGAGCCTCGCCGAACTGCGGAACCGGTTGCGGGGCACCGTGGTCCTGCTCGGGTCGTCCGGGGCGGGGAAGTCCACGCTGGCCAACCTCCTGCTGGGTGAGGACCGCTTCGCGGTCGGGGCGGTGCGGTCGGTGGACGGCAAGGGACGGCACACGACGGTGACCCGGGAACTCGTGCCCGTCCCCGGCGGCGGAGAACCCCTCGTCCTGGTCGACACCCCCGGCCTGCGCAGCCTGGGGGTCTCCGAACTCGGTGATGCCCTCGACCGCACGTTCGCCGACGTCGAGGAGATCGCGGTGGACTGCCGGTTCTCGGACTGCTCGCACACCCGAGAACCCGGGTGCGCGGTGCTCGCCGCGATCGACGCGGGGGTGTTCGACCGGCACCGCCTGGAGAACCTGCGCAAGCTGGAACGGGAACAGGCGTGGTTCGCGAGCCGGACCGACGCCCGCGCGGCCGCCGACCGTCGCCGGGAGTGGAAGAAGATCGCCAAGGCGAACCGCGACCGCTTCAGCTGACGGCCCCGACCGCGGGTCAGGCCGGGACCCGGCCGAGCCACCCGGAGAGCTGGACGTGCGCGGGCGCGTCGTCGGGGACGGCGACCGGCGGCGCGAAGGGGAAACCCTCGCGCTGCGCGGGCACCACCCGACGGGCGATCTCGAGCACCCGGGCGAGGAACCCCTCGTCGAGCAGGTCCGTGCGGCCCGTCGCGACGGCGAGGTCGACGGCGTGGGTGGCGAACTCCTGGGCGTAGACGGTGGCGCCGGCCGCGCCGGGCATGTCTCCCGCCGGGTGGTGCACGGTCGCCGTCAGCACGGCGTCGTCGGCCCACGCCGCGCGGACGCCGGCCACCCCGGCCGCGTAGGCGGCGGCGAAACCCCCGGCCGGTTCCTCCTCGAGCAGGGTCGGGAGGTCGAAGGGGTACCCGCCGCGGGCGATGTGGGCGACGCGGGCCGTGACCGCGACGAGGTGGCCGCGCAGGTCGTCGACGGTCCACTCCGTGCACGGCGTCGGGTCGGGGTGGGCGCCGTCCGGGACGGCGTCGAGCACGCGACCGGCGAGGTCGGCGGCCAGGAACATGGTCTGGCGGGGGTCCTCGGCGGTGGTCTGCGCGCGGGTGTCAGCGGTGGTCTGCGTGGGGGTCTCTGCGGAGGTCATGGAGGCAGCGTTGCCTGTGAACACGACACCTCCTGTCACCTTTTCCTGCCATCCTCGACGGGTGCGCGCCGACCGGCTCCTGTCCCTGCTCTTCCACCTGCAGACGCACGGCCGCTGCACGGCCCCCGACCTCGCCCGCCGCCTGGAGGTGTCGACCCGGACGGTCCTGCGCGACGTCGAGGCGCTGTCCGCGGCCGGGGTGCCCGTGTGGACCGAACGCGGGCGGGGCGGCGGCATCTCCCTCGTCGAGAACTGGCGCACCGACGTCTCGGGGTTCACCACGGCCGAGGCCCGGGCCCTGTTCTCCGGGTCCTCCGGCACGGCCGACCCGCAGCGGCCCGCGTGGGAGTCCGCCGTCCGGAAACTGCTCGCCGCCACCCCGGCCGCCCAGCGGGCGCCGTTCGCCCGAGCCGCCGAGCGGATCCTCGTCGAACCCGCCGGCTGGCGCTCGCGCGAGGAGCGCCCTGAGCACCTCGCGCCGTTGCAGGAAGCGGTGTTCTCGGCCCGGAGGATCCGGCTGCACTACCGCTCCGCGGGCGCGACGCGTGCCTCGACGCGGACGCTGGACCCGCTGGGCCTGGTCGCCAAAGGCGGCACCTGGTACCTCGTCGCCGCCCCCACGGGCGCCGAACCGCACTGGGAACGGCTGTTCCGCGTCGACCGCGTCGTGGGGGTGGACGTCCTGGAGGAGACCGTCCCGGCCGACCTGCCCGCCCTGCCGGCCGTGTGGGACAGGCTGCGGGAGCAGGTGGAACGGCCGAGCACGTGCGGGGTGGCGGTACGGCTGCGGGTGGCGGCCGCCGACGCCGGGATGCTGCTGCGCATCGCCGACGCGCAACTGCTCGCCGAACCCGTCGTCGAGGAACGGCCCGGGGCGCTCGACCAGGTCGACGTCACCGCGACCTTCCGGGCCCTGCCCGCGGCCCGGGCCGTGCTGCTCGGGCTGGGCCGGCTCGTCCTCGTGCTCGAACCCCCCGAGCTCGTCGCCGACCTCGTGGCGACGGCCCGGGACGTCCTCGCGACCTACGAGGAGGGGTGACGCTCAGGCGAAGGCGGGCCGGATGACGTCGCTCGCCAGCGTGAGCCGGTCGGGGAACGGCAGGAACGAGGCGGACAGAGCGGTGATCGTCGCCCGCTCGACGTCGGCGAGGTCCCAACCGGCCTCGTCGACGAGCAGCGCGAACTCGCGCGACAGCGACGTCCCGGACATGAGCCGGTTGTCGGTGTTGACGCTGATGGAGAACCCGAGGTCCTTGAGCAGCGTGACCGGGTGCCCGGCCACGCTCGTCGCAGCGCCCGTCTGGACGTTGCTCGACGGGCACAGTTCCAGGACGATCCCGCGGTCGCGCACCCACGTGGCCAGGCGGCCCAGCGTCGCGTTCGGCAGCCCGTGGGCGTCGTGCCCCTCGTGCACGGTGACGTCCTCGACGATCCGGACGCCGTGCCCGATGCGCTCGGCGCCGCACGGGTGGACGGCGTCGGCGATGCTCTCCAGGCCGGAGGCCTCCCCCGCGTGGATCGTCACGGGGAAGTTCTCGGCGTGCAGCCGGTCGAAGGCGACGAGGTGGTTCGAGGGCGGGAACCCGATCTCGGCGCCGGCGATGTCGAACCCGACGACCCCGCCGTCGCGGTGGCGCAGGGCCAGTTCGGCGATCTCCAGACCGCGGTCGGCGTGCCGCATCGCGGTGACGAGCGTGCCGACGCGGATGGGCGTGCCCGCCGCCGCGGCCTGCTGCTCCCCGCGCCGCATGCCCTCCTCGACGGCCTCGACGACCTGGTCCAGCGTCAGACCCCGCTGCAGGTGCTGCTCGGGGGCGTAGCGCAGTTCGCCGTAGACGACGCCGTCGGCGGCGAGGTCCAGGACGGCCTCGGTGGCGACGCGGGCCAGCGACTCGGCGTCCTGCATCACCGCGATGGTGTGGTCGAAGGTCTCGAGGTAGCGCACGAGCGTGCCGGAGTCGGCCGCGTCGCGGAACCACGCCCGCAGTTCCTCGGGGTCCGTGGTCGGCAGCGCGTGGCCGTTGGCCGCCGCGATCTCGACGATGGTCGCCGGGCGCAGACCACCGTCGAGGTGGTCGTGCAGCGACACCTTGGGCAGGGCGCGCACGCGGTCGAGGGTGGACTGGGCCTGCGTCGGGGTGGTCTCGCTCACGGCTCCGATCCTGCCAGTTCGCCGGTGGGGCGCCCGCGGGGTGCGACGGCCCGGCCCGCCGAGCGCAGCTCGATGCGCTGGCCCGCCGCGGTCGCCCCCAGGAGCAGGACGGCCCCGAGCACCCCGGCCGCGCCGAGGGCGTCCCCGGCCAGGACCACACCGAAGAGCACCGCCCACAGCGGTTCGGTCCCCAGCAGCAGGCTCGCGCGGGCGGCCGAGGTCCGGCGGACCGCCCACGACTGGGCGACGAAGGCGAACACGCTGCAGCCCAGGGCGAGGTAGGCCAGTCCGGCCCACTGCACCGGGGTCGCCGAGGCCACCAGACCGACGGTGGCCGACGGGGCCAGCACGAAGCCCACCACGGCGCCGACCACGGTCTGGACGAACGTCAGGCCGCGCAGGTCCAGGGGCCGGTGCGGTGTGCGGCGCGTCACCCGACCGATCGCGGTGACGTGGCAGGCCCGGACCACGGCCGCGGCCAGGACGAGCAGGTCACCCCCCGTCGGGGTGCGCCACCCGCCACCCCCGACGAGGAGCGCGACGCCGACGACGGCGACGAGCCCCGCGGCGAAGAACGAGGGCGGCAGCCAGGACCGGGTCCACAACCCCTCGACGGCGGGCGTCAGCAGGATGGTCGTGGCGATGAGCAGCCCGGCGTTGGTGGCCGTCGTCCCCGCGACGCCGAACGTCTCCAGCAGCAGCACCGCCGCCTGCGAACAGCCGAGCACGAGACCCCAGCCGAGCTCACCGCGACCCACCCGGGCCCGCGTGAGGACCACGACGACCCCGAGCGCGAGCGCCGCACCCAGGTAGCGCAGCGCCAGCACGGGCAGCACGGCCTGCGCCCCGCCCCCCGCTCCGCCGACGCTGTCGAGCAGCACCTTCACCGCGAGGTAGCTGCTGCCCCACACCACCGCGACGCCCAGCAGGAGGGCGTCCACCCGTCGTTCTCCCACGGTGCCAGCGTCGACGTCGGCAACCGTCCAGTCCAGCGAAACGTGCTCAACCCGGTGGTTAGCATCGCTTCATGGATGAACGGCAGCTGACGGTTCTGCGCGAGCTGTCCGAACGCGGCACCCTCGTCGCCGTCGCCCGGGCGCTGCACGTCACGCCGTCCGCGGTCTCCCAGCAGCTCGCCGCCCTGCAGCGGTCCTGCCCCGCCCCCCTCACCGAACGCCGCGGTCGGCGGCTGGCCCTCACCCCGGCCGGGGAGGCCCTGGCCGCGGCCGCGGTCGACGTCGCCGCGGCCATGGACGCCGCCCGGCGCGTCGTCGACGAGCACCTCGACTCCGCCCGCACCCCCGTCGCCGTCGCGGCCTTCCACTCCGCGGCCCTGGCCTGGTTCGGCCCCCTGCTCACCGCCCTCGCCGGGACCCCACCCCTGCGGTGCGCCGACCAGGACGTCGCCCAGGACGAGTTCCCGGCCCTCGTCGCCGACTACGACGTGGTCGTCGCGCACCGGCCGGAGGCGTCCCCGGCCTGGCCCGCGCACCGCGTGCGCGTCGTCCCGCTGCTCCTGGAACCCCTGCACGTGGCGCTGCCCGCCGGGCACCGGTTGGCCGAGCGCGACGAGCTGCGGGTGGCCGACGTCGCGGCGGAGCGGTGGATCTCGGTCCACGAGGGGTTCCCGCTCGCCGGCGTCCTCGACGTCGTGGCGGCCGCCGCCCGCCGGCCGCTCGACGTCGTCCACCGCATCAACGAGTTCTTCGTCGCCGCCTCCCTCGTCGAGACCGGTGACGCGCTGGCGCTCCTGCCGGCCCGCACGAGCCGCCCGGGGCCCGGCGTGGTGCTGCGCCCCCTGGTCGACGTCAGCGTCAACCGCCGCGTCGACGCACTGCTGCGGCCGGAGGCGTTGGCCCGCAACGGTGTCCGCACCGTCTTGGACGCCCTGCGCGACGTCGCCCGGTCGCCCGGGGAAACGGGTTGAGCTGCAGTGCGCTGGAGGTCCTAGCGTGAGGTCGTGACCCAGAGCACCGACCGGGACAGCGACGCCCCCGCGACCCCGATGCCCCCCGCCCCCACCGACGGGATCCTCTCCCGCCGGTACCTCGTCATGACGCTGGGGACGACGGCGCTGGTGTTCCTCTCCGCCTTCGAGAGCCTGGCCGTCACGACGGTCATGCCGCTCGTGGTCGCCGACCTCGGCGGCCGCAGCGCCTACGCGACGGCCTTCGCCGCCACGCTGGCCGCGAGCGTCGTCGGCATGGTCGCCGCGGGCGGGTGGTCGGACCGCCGCGGGCCGGCGAGGCCCCTGCTGGCCTCGGTCGTCGTGTTCTGCGCCGGGCTGCTGGTGGCCGCCCTGGCCCCCTCCATGCCCGTCTTCGTGGCCGGTCGGTTCCTCCAGGGCCTGGGCTCGGGCGGCATCAGCGTGACGCTGTACGTCCTCGTCGCGCTCGCCTTCCCACCCGTGCTGCGGCCCGCGGTGTTCGGCGCGTTCGCCGCCGCGTGGGTGCTGCCCTCGATCGTCGGACCGGCGGCCGCGGCGCTCGTCGCCACGACCTTCAGCTGGCACTGGGTCTTCTCCGGCGTCCTGGTCCTCGTCCTGGTCGCCGCGGGCGCCGTGCTCCCCACGCTGCTGCGGGTCCGGGCCCCCGTCACCTCCTCCGAGGCGTTCCCCCGCGGCCGCTTCCTCGCCGCGGCCGGGACGTCCCTGGCCGTCGTCGCCGTGAGCTCGGCGGGCAGCCTGGGCGGCGCCGCCGGCTGGCGCTGGCTCGCGGCCGCCGCGGCCCTCGTCGTCCTCGTCCTGGCCGTCCGCCCCCTGCTGCCCACCGGCACGCTGACCGGGCGCCCCGGGCTCGCGTCGGTCGTCCTGCTGCGGGCCCTGCTCGCGGCGACGTTCTTCAGCACCGAGGTCTACCTGCCGCGGATGCTCTTCGAACGCTTCGACGTCTCCCTGCGCCTGGCCGGCGTCGTGCTCACGGCCGCCGCGGTGGCGTGGGCGTCGGCGTCCGCCGTGCAGGGCCGCCTCGGCCCGCGACTGCCGCACGCGCGGGCCGTGCGGATCGGCACGGTCCTGCTCCTCGTGGGCGTGGCCGCGCAGGCGGCCGTGGCGCTCCTCGCCCCGGGTGCGGTGGTGGCCGCGGTCGGCAGCGCCGCCGGCTGGTTCGCGGCGGGCGCGGGCATGGGACTGGGCTTCCCGCGCACGACCGTCCTCGTCCTGGAGCAGTCGACCCCCGGCCAGGAGGGGTCGGGGTCGTCCGCGCTGACCATCGCCGACGCCGTCGGGGGTGGCACGGCGATGGCCCTCACCGGCCTCGCCTTCACGGCCTTCGCCGCCGTCTCCGGCTGGGCCGCCTTCGCCGGCACCCTGCCGCTGTGCACGGCACTCGCGGTCCTGGCCCTCCTCGCCGCGCGACGGGTCTCACAGCCCACGCACTGACGACCCACCGGTGACGCTGGGACCGGTCACCGACGGTGGTCCCATGACGAGCTACGAAGGCCGCCCGCTCCCCCGCCCCGACGAGGACGTCGACGACCAAGGACTCGCGTTCGACCTCGCCACGATGGCCTCCCGGCGGGTCGGACGCCGCCGGGCGCTCGGCCTGCTCGGTCTCGGCGCCACCGGACTGACCCTGGCCGCCTGCGGGACCGACGACACGACCGCCGCGGCCTCGAGCTCGAGTTCCTCGAGCGCCACGACGACGAGTTCCACCGCCCTCACCGAGATCCCCGACGAGACGGCCGGCCCCTACCCCGGCGACGGGTCGAACGGCCCGGACGTCCTGGACCAGAGCGGTGTCGTCCGCAGCGACATCCGGTCCAGCTTCGGGTCGAGCACCACCACGGCACAGGGGGTTCCGATGACCCTGACGCTGGACGTCGTCGACCTCGCGGGCGGGAACGGCCCGTTCGAGGGGGTCGCCGTCTACGTCTGGCACTGCAACCGGGACGGGGAGTACTCCCTGTACTCCGCCGACATCGCCTCGGAGAACTACCTGCGCGGGGTCCAGGTCGCCGACGCCGACGGGAAGGTGACGTTCACGAGCATCTTCCCGGCCTGCTACGACGGACGCTGGCCGCACGTGCACTTCGAGGTCTACCCGTCGGTGGACGAGATCGGCGACGTGGCCAACTGCATCGCGACGTCGCAGGTGGCGCTCCCCGCGGACGCCTGCACCGCCGTCTACGCGACGTCGGGGTACGAGGCGTCGGTGACGAACTTCGCGGAGGTGAGCCTGGCCACCGACAACGTGTTCGGCGACGACGGCGGCGCCTCGCAGACGCCCACGTCCGAGGGCGACCCGACGACGGGGTACACCCTGACCCTCACCGTCGGCGTCGACACCACGACGCAACCGACGGCGGGCACCATGGCCGGCATGGGGTCCGACGGTTCCGGGCACCCCGCCCCGGGTGCGGGCGGAACCCCGCCATCGGGGGCACCCGCGGCCGCCGCCTGAGGAGGTCGACCGGGCCGGGGGTCGACTCCGGCCCGGTAGCGTTCCCGGTGTGCGCGCGCGAACCTTCGCCCTGCTGGCGGGGGCCGTCCTGTCCGAGGTGACCGCGACGTTGGCGTTGCGCGCGGCGAACGACCGGCCGCTCTGGTTCGTCCTCGTCGTCGCCGGGTACGCAGCGGCCTTCGTCCTGCTCGCCGCGGTCCTGCGCGCGGGGATGTCGATCGGTGTCGCGTACGGGTTGTGGGCCGCGACCGGGGTGACGCTCACGGCGGTCGCGGCCGCGTTCCTGTTCGCCGAACCGCTCACCCCGGTCATGGGCGCGGGGATCGCCCTCGTCGTCGCCGGTGTCCTGCTGGTGGAACTCGGCGCTCGCCACCCGGGCGAGGACCGGTGAGCTGGTTGTTCCTCGCCGGGGCAGTCCTGTTCGAGGTGGCCTCGACGGCCGTGCTGCGGATGTCCGACGGCGGACGCCGCCGGCGGTGGCTCCCCGTGGTGGCGGCCGGCTACCTCGTCTCGTTCGGCTTCCTGTCCCTGTCCCTGCGCGCGGGGATGCCCGTCGGTGTCGCGTACGGCGTCTGGTCGGCGGTCGGGATCGCCCTGACGGCCCTGCTCGCCCGCGCCGTGTTCGGCGACCCGCTGACGCGCACCACCGCGCTCGGACTGGCCCTCATCGCCGGCGGCGTCCTCCTCGTCGAGCTCGGCGCGCACTGAACTCCCCGGGTTCTCCCAGGGTTCCACCCGTTCGGCTTCCGGCCTCCGGAACGCAGCGTGGGACCTGCGCCCGTCCGGGCGCAGAACGGTGCGCCGGAAGGGTGGTCAAGATCATTCCGCGTCACGTACGGTGCACGCGTCCTGGCAGGATCCGGTCATCCCACCCGCCCCCTGGAGGAGACGACGTGCCGCGCGCGAACACCCGCTTGGAGAAGACCACCCGACTCACCGGCGACGACCTCGAACAGGCCTGGAAGGTCTACGAACTCGCGTTCGCGGGGCTCGCCACCCGCGCCGTGCAGCAGCACCTCATGACCCGCGAGGAGTTCGACGAGGTGTGCGCCGACGTCCGCGTATTCAAGTACGTGGTCCGCGACGCCGACCTCGGCACGCTCTGCGGTTTCGCGACGTTCTCGAACGACCTCTCCACCGTGTACCAGTTGTCCGAGGACTACTACGAGAACCGCTGGCCGCGACAGTTCGCCGAACGCAGCATCTGGTACATCGGCTGCGTGGGCGTGCACCCGGCCTACCGCAGCAGCGGGGTCTTCGTGACCCTCGTCGAGGCCATGTGCCGGGTCGTCCACGAACAGCGCGGCGTCGCCAGCCTCGACATCTGCCGCTACAACGACGAGCGCCTCGCGCTGCCGCGGCTCATCAGCCGGATCGTGAACTCCTTCGGCCACGCGACGGAGGGCGAACGCCTCGACGTGCAGACCTACTGGGCCTACGACTTCGCCGCGGCCTGAGTTCCCCCCGGAACTCCCCGCCGGGGGTACCGGGCCCCGGCCTCCCGCAGGTGGCGGGCCACGTCGCCGGCGGACTCCGCGCGGTGCCAGAGCCACCCCTGACCGTGCCCGACCCCGAGTCCGGCCAGGACGGCGCGCTGCTCCTCGGTCTCGACGCCCTCGGCCGTGACGGCGAGCCCGAGGGCCTCGCTGACGGCGACGACGGCGCGCACCACGGCGGCGTCGGTCCCGTCCCGGCCCAGTCCCGAGACGAAGCTGCGGTCGACCTTGACCCGGGTGACGGGGAAGCTGCGCAGGTAGCTCAGCGCGGAGTACCCGGTTCCGAAGTCGTCGACGGCGAGCCCGACCCCGAGTCCGCGCAACCGGTCCAGCAGGTGCAGCGTCCGGTCGTCCTTCTCCAGCATCGACGACTCGGTGATCTCCAGCAGCAACGCCGTCCCGCCGACGCCGTGCGCGGCCAACCGGTCCCGCACGGTGTCGGCGAACTCCTCCTCGAGCAGCTGGCGCGGTGAGACGTTGACGGACAGCAGGAAGTCCTCGCCCACCACACCGGCGTCGCGCCACCCGGCGAGGTCGGCGAGGGCGGTGTCGAGGACCCACTGGCCGACCTCGAGGACGAGACCGGTCTCCTCCAGCACCGGCACGAACACGGCCGGGGAGATCGGCCCGTGCAGCGGGTGGTTCCAGCGCAGCAGCGCCTCGACGCCGCGGGGAACCCCCGTGGCGATCGACACGATGGCCTGGTAGTGCACCTCGAGCGTCTGCTCGGCCACGGCGCAGCGCAGGTCGAGTTCGAACTCCACCTCGTCGCCCACCGCGCGGCGCAGCGCGTCGTCCCACAGCACGAACCGGTTCCGGCCCTCCGACTTCGCCCGGTACATCGCGAGGTCCGCCTCGCGCAGGGCCACCGACAGGGTCGTCAGCACGGGCGCGACGCCGACCGACGCCGAGACGAGGACGTCGCCGACCGGCAGCCGCACGGGCCGGCGCAACGCGTCGAGCAGGTCACGGGCGCACCGCACGGCGGCCGCCTCGGGACCGG
Organism: Kineococcus sp. NPDC059986; assembly: GCF_040702905.1. NCBI lineage: Bacteria > Bacillati > Actinomycetota > Actinomycetes > Kineosporiales > Kineosporiaceae > Kineococcus > Kineococcus sp. NPDC059986. Next base: position 87,294 of record NZ_JBFBND010000020.1, read on the forward strand.
GGACGGCGAGGACGAACTCGTCCCCGGCCAGCCGCGCGGTCACCGAACCCTCCGGCGCCACGGTCCGCAGGCGGGTGGACACCTCCTGCAGCAGGAGGTCGCCCACGACGTGCCCGTGGGTGTCGTTGACGCGCTTGAACCCGTCGAGGTCGACGAACAGCACGACGTGCCCGCCGGACCCGCGCGAACCCGCCGTCAGGGCGGTGACCCGACGCTCGAACTCGTCGCGGCCGGGCAGGTCGGTGAGCGCGTCGTGGGTCGCGCGGTGCTCCAGGACGGCCCGCGCGGCCGCCTGCCCGTTGACGGCGGCGACCGCGCGGACCAGGACGAGGCCGATCATGACGCACAGCAGCGTGAACGCGGCGACCTGCCCGACGAGCCCCTGGTCGGTGCGGACGCTCGCGAGGAACGCCGCGCCGAGGAGTGAGACGCACAGCACGACCAGGCGGGGTGCGGACCACGCGTCGTACGTGGGGGCCGGCGCGACCGGTGCCGCACCCGGCCGCGGCAGGTGCAGCACGGCGACGACCAGCAGGAAGTACGCGACGAGGAAGGGCGCGTCGAAGGCGGTCGGGGGGGCCGACCGTCCAAGACGGGTCATGACGGCGTACCCGACGTCCCCCACGAGCAGGCAGGCCACGGCACCGCACAACCACCGGTGGGCCACGACGCCGGGCGCGCTCATGATCAGGTCCAGGGCGAGGACCACGAGGACGACGTCGAACAACGGGTACACCCCGGCGAGGACCGACCAGACGACGGAACGCCCGGGGACCTCCAGGACGGGCAGCACGAGGAACTGCACGGCGGCCGCCGCCCCCGCCAGGCTCGCGACGAGGACGTCGACCACGACCTCGCGGCGCAACCCGCCCACGGCCCGGGCCATCCGCGCGAGCACCACGACCAGGAGGGCGTACCCGGCGAGGGAGAAGGGGTCCGGCGCGAAGGCGGCGAGACCGGCGCGGCCGTTGGCCCAGGGCCGCAGCGCGGAGCCGAGCAGGAAGAGCCCGGCGCACACCGGGACGAGCGACCAGCTCCACGCCGGCCCCGGACGACGACGGCGGACGACGACCGCCGACACGACGAGCGCGCTGACGCCGAAGACGCTCATCCCCGTCGAGCGCACCGCGTCGGGCAGCGGCAGGAGGTACACGACCGTGAGCACGACCGCGCCGAGGAGGTGCACGAGCCACCCGCGCGGGCGGCGCGGTGCGGTCGCCCTCTGCTGGACCACGAGCACTCCTCTCATCCCTGGTCCCATCGGCTCCACGGCCTCGTCCTTGATCGGGACTGGGCCGTTCGGGTGGCACCATCGCACGCCCCGGGCCGTCGCGACCTGTCAGACGTCGGCGAGCACCTGCTCCCGCAGCACGTCCGCGTGGCCGCAGTGCTGGGCGAGCTCGCGCAGGACGTGCAGCAGGACCCAGCGCAGCGGCAGCGGTCCCCGGCGGTTCCCCGTGACGACGTCGTCGAGCCCTAGGTCGGCCACGGCCGCCCGCGAGGCGGCGCACGCCGCGGCGTGGGCGGCGCGGACGGACGCGACCGTGTCCTCCGGAGTCAGCGCGAACGACTCCGTCGGCCCCGCCACGATCCCCAACTCCGCGCGGCTGCGGCCGGTGACGGCCTCGGCGAACCAGACGCTCTCGACGAAGGTGGCGTGCTTGACCAGCCCGAGCAGCGTCGTCGCCGACGGCACGAGCCGTCGCCGCGCCTGCTCCTCGGTCAGCCCGTCCAGGCACGCCGCCAGCGCGGCCCGGTGCTCGTCGACGAAGGTGTCGAGCTGCTCCCGCAACCCCTCGTGGAGCACGTCCCACGCCGAGGTGGGCGAGGTCGACGCCGTGGGCGTGCAGCAGCCGGGTCGCGTAGTGGTCGGGCGTCAGCAGCAGCGACGTCGGGTCCGCG